>JAIOHN010000591.1 GCA_019912985.1 Anaerolineae bacterium
TAAAAATCCTGCGGCGGGGTGATGCTGTAGGGCGTGGGTGGAGGCGGCAGCGTCGGCATCGGCGTGCCTGCCAGCGTGGCTGCCGTCGCCTGTGGCATCGCCGTTGGGCAGGTGTAAGAAGCCAGGTCGGTCACGATGGTGCCACATGCTAAAACCGCGAACAGCAGCATAACCGGCGCGACCAGCAGGTAGATCGAGCGCAGCAGCATCGACCGCTGCACCTGCGCCAGAGACAGTTCATGCTTCATCACAGTTGTCCTCATTTAAGGAATCAGACCGGGTTGGTTGCCGGGGGTGAGCAGCAGCGTAAAGCGCACGTTGCCGCCGCGCCGACTGCTGGGAAGCTGCCAGACCTTGCCAAAATACGGCACGACCACCCGCGCCTGCGCGGAAGTCACGACCTGCAACTGGGCGAAGCCACTGCTGTCGGTGAATGCCTGCGCGATGACGCGGTTGGTTCCGACTTCAACCACCCGCACCGAGATACCGGATACGCCTTCCGCCGGATCGACGGCACGGTTGCCGTTTTCATCGTAGGCAATGACGACTGAAACGGTGACTAAACTGGGTGGAACCGGGGTTGTGGTGGGCTGTACGGTGGGTGGCGCACCCACCAGTTCCACGCCAGCGGCGGGCATCGGCTGAGGTGTGGGTGTATAGGTTTCCACGGGTGGCGGGATGATGAAGGTGTTGGCAGTCCCTCGAAACACCTGCACGGCATCCAGCGCCAGCACATAACCTTCGCTCTGCGGGTTGCGTCCCTGGGCGCTGCGAAGTTCCAGTGTGTGCGTCCCACGCCCGACGGCATACACTCGTGTGCCGGGAAACGCCAGTTCCGGCGCGAAGGCATCTACCGTGTCGATCACCACGCCATCCACGACCACCTGAAAGATGCCCATATTGCGGGCGGCGACATAGCGGATTCGCAGTCCTTCGCCTTCAAAGCTGAAGCTGGCGTAGCTCTGCACGTTCTCGCTGCGGTGATACTGCCCCCGGCTGGCATTGGCATGAAGGCGCGGTTCCCAGGGTGTGCTGTAGCGCACTGCCGGGTTATCCGACTCGAAGCTGTACCAGCCTTCGTAGGGCGGGGGTTCGTGGGTCGCATCCGGCAGCGGCTCGACGGGCTGGGGCGGCACGGACAGCAGGATCGTACCAAAAGGAAAATCCGTTGCCGTGGGCGGGACATACACCCCGGGCATGACCGCGCTGATGTCCAGTACCCGCGTTGCGAGCGTCGGGGTCAACGTCGGCGTGAAGGTGGCGGTTGCCGTTGGGGTGTAGGTCGGGGTGAGTGTCGCCGTCGCGGTGAGTGTGTCTGTCGCTGACGGTGTGCGCGTTGGCGTATCCGATGGAGTCAGCGAAGGCAGCACCATCAGGGTTGGCAGCGCCGCCGTTGCCTGATCGCGCCGTTCAAATAACAGGTAAAAGACTGTGCCCCACAGCACCAGGCACAGCACCGCCAGAATCAACAAAAAACGCCGCATTCGTCACCTCCGTCTCTCACTGAGACTCAGCGTATCAAATGCGGCGTGTCCAACCTGTGCAGGATTACAGTTT
>JAIOHN010000592.1 GCA_019912985.1 Anaerolineae bacterium
GGTCGATGAAGGCCGTACCGTTAAAGACTTTGACGAGCGTTATGCCATCTACGAACAGGCCAACAAAATCCTGGTCGATGATGCGCCGTACATCTATATGTATGTCAAAGAAGAAGTGAAGGCCTATTCGCCTGCGGTGCATGGCTATGTCACCCGGCCCGATTCCGCCAACAACTTCTGGACTGTCTGGCTGGAACAGTAGAAAATAATCGGTAGGGGTGGCCCAGGCCATCCCTACACTTGTTTGGAGGCGCTTGCGTGAATGTTCAATACATCCTCCAAAGGCTGCTGCTGGCGCTTGTGGTCGTGTTGGGTGTGACCTTTGTCGTATTCATGATTATGCAGCTGGTGCCAGGTGACCCGGCGCGTGTCTCATTGGGCCTGCAAGCCACGGAAGAAAACGTGGCCGCCCGGCGCGAGCGCCTGGGTTTGAACCGCCCGCTGCTCGACCAGTACATCACCTGGGTGACGAACGCGGCGCAGGGCGATCTGGGCCGCAGTCTGATCACCGGCCAGCCTATCACCCCGCAGATTTTGCAGCGACTGCCGACCACCTTGCAGCTTGCGTCACTGGCACTGGTGATTGGAATCGTGGTGGCATTTCCATTGGGAATCATCTCCGCCATCAAGCCGGGGAGCTGGCTGGACAACATTGCGACAATCATCAGCCAGTTGGGGATTGCCGTACCGGATTTCTGGATGGGAATCCTGCTGGTGCTCCTGTTTTCCTCGACGCTCGACCTGCTGCCGCCGAGCGGCTATACCCCAATCAACGAGGACTTTGGCGACTGGCTGGCGCATATGTTTCTGCCTGCGCTGACGGCAGGGCTGATCAGCGCCGCCATCCAGACACGCTTTATCCGCAGTGCCATGCTGGAAGTCATGAATCAGACTTATATCAGTACCGCCCGCGCCAAGGGCTTGAGCGAACGGGTGGTCATCACGCGCCATGCCTTGCGCAACGCGCTGATCACGATTGTCACGATCATCGGCTTGCAGATTACGGCGCTGCTCAGTTCGGTGGTGGTGATCGAAATCGTGTTTTCGCTGCCAGGCCTGGGGCAGTTGGCGTTGGATGCTGTCCTCAATCGTGATTATCCGTTGGTGCAGGCGACGGTGTTGGTGATTGCGGTGCTGGTGGCGTTTGTCAACCTCGGTGTGGATCTGCTCTACTTCTTCCTCGACCCGCGTATTGAGCGAGCATAGGACTGGGTGATGGCTGAACAAACGCAAACTGTACAAACCCCCACCCTGGACCCATCATCTCAGCGGCCTCGCGGTCTATGGCGCGAGACGCTGGATCGCTTCGTCCGCCATCGCACTGGTATGGTCGGCGCGTTCATTATATTGGTGCTGCTGGTGATGGCACTGCTAGGGCCGATGCTGGCTCCCTACGAACCCAACAAAATGGATTTTACAGGCGCTTTCGCGCCGCCTTCGCTGGCGCATCCCCTGGGCGCGGATGATTTCGGGCGGGATACCTTGAGCCGTATCATGTATGGCGCGCGTGTCTCGCTGCTGGTTGGCATCATTGCGGTGACGATCGCAGCGACTGTGGGGACGACACTGGGGATGGTTGCCGGTTATGGAAACCGCATTCTTGATGAAGTCATTATGCGTCTGATGGATATACTGCTGGCGTTCCCCACCATTTTACTGGCGATCGCAGTAATGGCGGCATTGGGTCGTGGCTTCACCAATGCGATGATTGCGATTGGGATTGTCTACATTCCGATCTTTGCGCGTATCGCGCGGGGAGAGGTGCTGTCGGTGAAAAATAATGAGTATGTGCAGGCAGCGCGGGCATTAGGAGCCAGCGATTTTCAAATCCTGCTGCATCACATTTTCCCGAATATTCTGGCACCGATTATTGTGGAAACGTCATTGAGTCTGTCATTTGCCATCCTGGCGGAAGCCGCGCTCAGCTTCTTTGGCCTCGGTACACAGCCGCCGGACCCTAGTTGGGGGCGAATGCTTTCCGAAGGGCGCGATTTCTTCCGCCAGTCAGCATGGATGGGGATTTTCCCTGGTCTGGCGATCATGTTGACCGTCATGGGATTTAACTTCCTGGGTGATGGCCTGCGCGATGCGCTGGACCCCAGCTTGAAAGGTCGCTAGCACCACCATTAAATCTGGCCCAGCAGCAGCAGTACCAGACTGACCAAACGGGGGCGAGCCGGTGTGTGTTTCTGTGGCTGCGCCTGCTTCGCCAACCGGGTGTTGTTGCGCTCACGCCGCATATCGTTGATCCGGCTGTCGTTTTGCAATTTCAGGCTGTAGTAGTTCATCATCTTCCCTCAATGTGTTGCTTGTTGTTCGATGATTGAACTATACGCCATGCCAGAGGACCTTGTCCTCCTACCAATGGTGGAGTTGAACAGGGCAGAGGGTGGAATTCGGGTCAGCCCATGGGTGGAAGCAGCGTAACACCCACTTCCACCAGGAGAGATTCTATATAATGAAGTGTTGCTCGCTTAAGAAGTAATGTTATTGCGTACCGCCCACAGCGCAGCCTGGGTGCGGTCAGCGACATCCAGCTTTTCCAGGATGTGCCGGACATGTGTTTTTACGGTCGAAACACTGACATGCAGTTTATCGGCGATCGCCGCGTTGCTCAGGCCGGAGGTCAGCAACCGCAGAACTTCCATTTCGCGATCGGAGAGTTCATCACTGAGTGGGTCGCTAGCTTCATCTTCGCTGAAGTCTTCAACCTCTTCATCAATTACGGGTGCCAGCGCCGCTCTTAACAAAGAGCGGTCGATGAGTTCCTCGCCAGCGGCCACCGCCTGGACTGCTCGAACCACCTGGCCCGGATCTGCATCTTTGGAAATATAGCCTGAAGCGCCACCATGAATGGCGCGTGCCAGATAGCCTGGATTGGCATAGGTGGTCAGCATGATGACATCAGTTTTGGGAGATGCACTTTTAATCTGCGCGAGGTACTGGAGTCCGTCGCCATTTCTCATGCGAATGTCGAGCAGCAAGACATCTGGCTGCTGTTCTTTGACTAGCTGTACCGCGCTGAGGCCGTTATCTGCCTCGCCAACGACTTCTATCCCCGATCGGGTCAGTAAGGTTCGCAATCCTTCACGCACAATACCATGATCATCAACAATAACCACGCGGATAGGATGCACACCCTCTTGTTGCATCGAGATTACCATTGTTTCTCCCTTTAAAAGCTAACTTAGAATAGCGTTTCCTGTGCTCCGCTGGTATGTGGATTATGATATAAAAAGGGTAACAAAAGTCATTGCCGAGTGCCACCTTAACGCTCGGCGAACAGGTCTTTCTCTCAATTTCCGTATGCAATGGTTGTAATAAGGACACCTGCTTATGCACGCCAATTGCTGTGTTGGTCAATATTGATCGCAGCAGCAAAAAGTCTGGTTGAACGGATCGCGTTGACGCAGTTTCTGCATAATTTTATCACTTATGTTAAAACTAAAATTTCTAATCGATACCTATGTAGAGATATGACAGTCGTAATGGTAGAATAGTGCCGAAAGTGAAATGTGGTTTGCCGGTCGTATCATGATAATTTTGTGATACGAATGCTTAAGGAGAGTGGCTATGGCACAGGCAACCTGGGAAAAATCCCGTATCACTGATTCTGAATCTCCAACCAATAAATTTGAGCGTTTGAAATTTATCATTGCGGGTGCAGTTTTATTGGTTGCGGTGGCATACCTTATTCTTTCGGGAACTGCTACCGGTGCACGCTATTTCATCACAGTGGACGAAATCGTTTCGAACCCGGCTTATGTCGGCCAAACCGTCCGTATTTCCGGTGCTGTGCTGGGAGATTCAATTCAGTATGATAGCAGTGACCTGCTTCTTGATTTTACGATCGTGAATATTCCACCCGAATTCGAAAATCTGGAGCAAACACTACATCAAGCGGTGAATGATTCCACAGTGAGCCGCCTGGCCGTCCATATTGAGAACGAAGTTAAACCGGATATGCTGAAGCATGAGGCGCAGGCTATTCTGACCGGTACGATGGGTGAGGATGGTGTTTTTTATGCAACGGAACTGCTGCTGAAATGCCCCAGCCACTATGAAGAATCCCTTCCCGATCAAGTTGTAGATTCTCAGGCCTAGACTATGCTTGCTGAAATTGGTTTTTTTGCGCAGTTACTGGCGTTTCTCGCCGCGATTTATGCACTTGGCGCTTCCTTTTGGGGAGAGCGCCAACACAACGAAACACTGGTGATTAGCGGTCGCAATGGTGTTTTTGTCGCCTTTGGTATGTTGCTAGTAGCGACTGGTTCGCTGCAACTGGCATTGGTTATCCAACAGTATGACATCGCCTACGTATGGTCCGTCAGCAGTCCAAGTATGCCGGATTTCTACCGGGTCACTGCACTGTGGGGATCACAGGCAGGGTCGCTGCTGTTCTGGTGTTTTCTGATGGGATTGTTTTCAGCCATCGCCGTGGCGATCAACTGGCGCAATCACCGCCGCTTGATGCCCTATGCCATTGTCTATATGATGGCGGTGCTGGCTTTCTTCATCGGCCTCAGCATGTTCTTTGAAAATCCATTTAACCGCTGGTGGATCATGTCCTCAGGGACCGCTGACCAGCAGGTGGTTAGCGCAGTTTTGCAACCGGCTGGCACAGTCGCCCCGGCAGCACGGAGCCTGGCGGAAAGTGCGCAGGGTTTGAATCCGCTGCTGCGGCACTTCGGCATGGCTATTCACCCGCCCATGCTTTACCTGGGATTTGTGGGTTTCGTCATTCCGTTTGCCTTTGCGATGGCCGCGCTTGCCAGTGGCGATCTTTCAACCAACTGGATTAAAACCAGTCGTCGATGGGCCTTGGTTGCCTGGTTGTTCCTCAGTCTGGGGTTAATC
>JAIOHN010000593.1 GCA_019912985.1 Anaerolineae bacterium
AGGTTTCTCCGTAAATATGCCCCTAGATCAGATCAGAGCCGAATCCAGCATTACCATCGAAGGTTCTATTGATGCTGATACGCTCAATGCAATTGTTGAGCATCTGCTCGCAGAGATACCTGGCTGGGAACTCGCCCCTCAAGATCGAACAGACTATCCTGCAAATCCATATATCGTTATTGGCAATCGTGATGTTTACCTCTCATTTGTGAATCCGGAGACACATGACATCCTTCGCGTAGAGTTTCACCTGAATGCACAGAATCAAGTCTTGCAGATGTTGGTGACGACACCACCTGTGCCTCAAATCTCGGAAGCTGGAGAAATCGAGGCAATAGAAGGTTCTTCGGGAAACCTTGCAGCAAAAAGTAGTTTGTTTGAAGGATGGGATGGCGCAGAAGATGGTCCTGATGCTGTTTACCTTGATGGAACAATAGAGTCCTATACACTCTTGGATGGTGATCAAACTTGGTTTTTGGATCTTGAGGTAGAGGGTGATGATTACGAGGTTATCTACAGCCGCGTGGTAACGGAGGCATCATGTGATCCTGACTTATTCCTTCCAGCATGGGCAACGGAGAATGATGACTAGAAGATTGATCAAGATTTCTTTTGTTTTCATATTGCTGTGCTTCGTTTTGCCGTCTAATGCTTTGGCACAAGAAGAGTGTGATGTGCTGTTTTCTGCTGTCGATCCAGCATCAATCTACCCGCAAATTGGTGATTGGCATCGCCGTAGCGTTTGCGGTCAAGGGATTCGAGTAGCGATTTTAAGCACCGCATATCCAGTACGAGAAGCCGTAAATGACCTGATGGACGTGGGTCTACTGAACGTTCCTCCGATTGCCGAGTTGAACTGGACACGCGAGAATAGCAGTGAACGTGACAGTGAAGTTGTACAGACGTTTCACGCTGTTGCCCCGGGCGCAGAAATATACTTCTACCGAATCGCCCGATTATCCGATTTTGAGGAAACATTAGGTTGGTTCAGAGATAATGATGTAAACATTGTTGCGAATCTCGTTACCTTGATTGAAACACCTGAAGAGGATGTTCAAGAGCTTGTGAATGCCATGAACAGCGCCAGCGAAGACGGCGTACTGTGGCTCAACTCTGCTGGTAATTACGGAAACAGTTTCATCGAGGCAGAATTCGATTCCACTGGCTGGAATCTGGAAAGCTGGCACTACTTCAGTGAGGATGGACAAGGGTATTTGCCAATTCAGCGCATTGATCCGAATAGAAATGTGACTGTCTACGTTAGCTGGAAAGATCCAGATACAGAGTATCTTCCTGTGATCTTTAACGGCATCGAACCTTTGGTTGAAGCAGATATACCGCCAGAAGCGTACACAACAGACATGGATAGACGTTTAACTCGACTGTCCTTTACCCCATCACAAGATGATCTCTTCGTTGGTTTGCTGGATCGCAATGCACAACGTGAGGACAGGATAGATCATCAGTTCCGCATTTTCCTGGTCAATACTGCGATTACAGCCAATATCAATATCAGCGGTAACTCTATTCCATACCCAAATGATAATCCCAACACACTCACTATTGGTTCCATAGCCTCAGACACCGCGCTATTAAGAAGTTCTGAGGCATCAGTACTCGGCAAACCAGAGATAAGGGCAATGGGGCAGTCCCCTATTCCGGGTAGCCGGGAGGATGGAACTGCCTTCGCGACAGTCATCGTAGCTGGAGCCGCAGCGATTTATTGGAGTCAAGATGTTAATGCGACTGTTGCGACGATAACCGAAGAACTTATTACGAGTTCCCCTAACGCGGTTTTCTCACTTCGCAACCTGCCAGTGAATCCACTACCCATTATTGGAGGAATATCATTTCTTGTTGTCATGGTCGCCAGTGTCTTTGTTTACCGCGTTTATGATCGCCAACGTGTGCTAATAGAGACACAATCGCTCCAGTTTAGTGCTGTCCCACTTGATAATAATCAGAAATTCAGAATCGGTTTTGACTTGCCAATTCGTTCAAATGGCTATCCTAAACTGGGACGTTATTTTCAGCACCTCGTTGTGAAGATAAACGTTGAACCATCCCCTTTACAGATAAGCAATATTGACACCCCCTTACGCGATTGGAACATAGGTCGCTCAGTTGGTATAGAATACTCCGCTGGCGGTTTTGCAGTTATGGCGGGAGGCAACTATGAGCGCCCTGTGGTTTCAGCTTTGCCCACATCTGAAGACAAGGCTATCGTGTTAGATATCTTTCTTCGAGTCAGGTACCC
>JAIOHN010000594.1 GCA_019912985.1 Anaerolineae bacterium
TCGGAAGCCTGTGCATTGGGTTCGGCGGCGCGCTGATTTTTTTGCTGCTTCCTCAGCGAGTGGTGTTCTGGTTGCGTGTATTCGCGGGTGTCCTTTACGTCATTAGTACACCGCTTTGGCTGGCATTGGGGATGGAAACCGCGCTGTGGATCGCGCTGGTGCTGGCGGCGGTCTGGTTGGTTAGTGAGGAACGCTGGCTGGTGGCGGGCTTTTTGGCAGGTATCGCTGTGCTTGTGCGTCCGGATGCGGCGCTGCCAGGAGGGCTCCTGGGATTGGTCGTGCTGGCGCGCACCGTGAATCAAGCCTATGTTAAACGCCGTTGGTGGCTGCCTGTCGTGACCTTCGGTGCGGCGGCAATGGTTCCTATCGCTTTATTTTCACTGTGGAGTTGGGCGACTTATGGCTCGTTGCTGCCGGTGACGCTCGGTGCAAAGAGCGCGCAGGCAGTGCTCGGTATTACCGGCTTGGGGCCGCATGTTGGCACATTTGCGGGACTTGGCCTGATCGTCACCAGTCTGCTTGCGCAGAGTGCCTTCTATGTAATCTTTGGGGTATTTGCTGTGATAGGGTTGTCGCAGCGTTTGAACTGGCAGACGGTGTTGATTGTGCTGTGGGGTATGTTGCATTTACTGGCTTATGCCATCCTCCAGATTGCGCCCTATCGCTGGTATTACGCGCCGCTGCTCCCCGGGTTGATTTTGCTGGTTGCTTATGGATTGCATTGGCTGTACCAACGTCTGTCGGCTCCTGTCGTGGGTGCTGCCGTGATGATATTGATTCTTGCCCCAATCATGTCATTTGCTGAGATCAATCGTTATTTTGAAAATGGGGGGCCGATGCAGGTCATGCTGCCGATTGTCGACTGGCAAGCATACCGCGAAGTTGGCGAATGGCTGGACGAGCAAACGCCGCCAGAGGCCACAGTCGGTGTGGCCGAAGTAGGGCAGTTGGGTTTTTATGCCCAGCGCTGGATGACAGACTATCTGGGGCTGCTGCAGCCGGATGTGGCCGAGATGCTCAAGCGAGGCGATTTGTACAGTTGGCTGGCGAAGTACGCACCGGATTACCTGGTATTTCAACGTTTCCGTGGTGCGCCGCTGGTGCTTTACAACTACCTGATTGAATTGGACCCCTGGTTTAATGCCAGCTATCAACCAGTTGCTGAATTTGATGATCCGCGCTATTCATCCGGACCGGTGACGATATTTGAACGTACTACCTCACTGCGCGAGCTGCATGAACAAGATGTCCATATGGATTATGGTAGTCTCCAATTGGTGGGATTGGCAACAGACGGCGATGCCATCACTCAGCCGGGTGAGACTATTCGTGTGCGACTTGACTGGCAGGTGGTTGGTGAATTGCCTCCGAACTTGCATCTGGCGGTGAAAGCGCTTGACCTGCCAGTTTTTCCCTCGTTTGATGCCGATTACGCGACTGAGAATTGGAGTAGTACATTTTCAACATGGCATACGCTGGTCTGGCCGGATACGGCTGAGACAGGTGAATATCCGCTGCATGTAGCTGTTGGGCCTACTGGCGGTCCGTATAACGGTCAAAACGTAGGATGGTTTACCGTGACTCGCTAACTGCACAGTTGTCAGGCTTTCGCACAGCGCTATAATGGTTGAGTTCTGCGACAGACAACGATACAAGGCTTAGCGTTATGCAAGAGATTATTTTACTTGCGTTTATTATGGCCCTCGCGATGGGTGCCTACTGGAGCATGGTGATTTTTCCCAAGCAGAGGGATTTCCAAAAGCGCCAGCGAATCGTTCGCAATCTGGTCGAAGGTGACGAGGTCATCACAGCCGGTGGTATTATTGGGCGTATCATCGGGCTTGAGGCTGAACAGGGCATCGCGTATGTTGAGATCGCAGATGGGGTTGTAGTTCGGATGGTCTCTGCATCCATCCTTTCGACGTTTGATCCTGATGAACTGGCGAAGAACGCGCGTATCGGCCTGGAAACAGACCAAGAAAAAATCCCGCAGTAATTTTGTTGGCAAGAGCATGGGGAGATGACCCTGCGCATTGGGGAAGGTTGTGATTATGAGCCGCACTGTACGCTGGCTTGTTTTTATTGTTTTGCTATCTTTGTTTGCTTTATGGGTCAGTTTGCCTGATACCAAGCTGACCAACATCTCACCCGGCTGTGAGAATTATGATTCGGTCATGAAACAGCAAGGTATCCTGCTGGACACGAATGGTGATTGCGAACTGGATATCGTCTTTAATGTCCAACAAAGTTTGGGATTGGACCTGGTTGGTGGCCTGCGTGTATTGCTGAAAGCGGACCTGCCACCGGGAAGTTATTCGGCTGAGGACCTGCAGCAGACAGCGAATAACGTTTCTCGGCGTGTTAATGCATTAGGTGTCACTGAACCGACAATTCAGGTCTTACAGGGTAGTGGGCGTGTGCTGGTCGAGCTGCCAGGTGTCGAAGACCCTGATCAAGCTGTGAGTACAATCCAGCAAACGGCGCTGCTTGAATTTGTGAACTTCACCGGCTTGAACGCCGCTCAAGTGCGGGAGTTTAATGGGCAGCATATTTTGACGACGCAACAGGTGCTGATTAATGAGCAACGCAATGCCGCTCAGGCAAGCGCTGATGTGACCGCCGAACCTGGCACTGAAGCTGCAACACCAGAAGTACCTGAAGGACTTCCTAATCCACTAACCAATCAACCTTTTGAAACCGTCATGACTGGCGCAGGACTCCAGGC
>JAIOHN010000595.1 GCA_019912985.1 Anaerolineae bacterium
GTTCTGCCGGAAGGGCTGCTGCTTTCGACCGTGGGCGTGGCGATCACGGCGCTGGCGGTGGGCTGGCTGGCGACCACTTTCCTGGGTTTTAGCTGGATTACGGGGATTCTGCTGGGCGCGACGATGGCCTCGACCGATGCGGCAGCGGTGTTCTCGGTGCTGCGCGGGAAAAGTGTGGGGCTGAAGGGCAAATTGAAGCCCATCCTGGAGCTGGAATCGGGCAGCAACGACCCGATGGCGGTGTTCCTGACATTGGGAATGCTCCAGTTGATTACCCTGCCCGATACACCTGTGACCGCCCTGCTGGGGATGTTCGTCGTGCAGATGAGTCTGGGCGCGCTGGTGGGCATCGCGGTCGGTTATCTGATGCTGGCAGCGATCAACCAACTGCGGCTGGAATATGATGGCCTCTATCCGGTGCTCACACTGAGTTTTGTGCTGTTATGCTACGGGCTGGCGAACATCCTCGGCGGCAACGGCTTCCTGGCGATTTATCTGTGCGGGTTGGTGCTGGGGCGCAGCGACTTTATCCATAAAAACAGCCTGTCGCAGTTTCATGATGGCCTCGCCTGGCTGATGCAGATCGGCATGTTCATCGTGCTTGGGCTGCAAGTGTTCCCCTCGCGCCTGCTGGATGTCGCGCTCACCGGATTGGTCGTCGCCGGGTTCATGATCTTTATCGCGCGCCCGCTGAGTGTGTTTGTGGCGCTGACTCCACTGCGCAGCACCAACCTCCGCGAGAAGGTCTTTATCTCATGGGTGGGACTGCGCGGAGCCGCACCGATTATCCTGGCGACTTTCAGCCAGATCGCCGCCGTGGAAGTGCCAATCCCAATCTTTGACCTGGTGTTTTTCGTCGTGTTGGTATCGGTGCTGCTGCAAGGGACGACAATCGTGCCGGTCGCGCGCTGGCTAGGGCTGTACGAGATCGAGCAGCCGCAGCCGTCACTGATGGCACGGATTATGCAGGGCAGCCAGGTGACCGATTATCTGATTGAGGTGCAGGCGGGAGCCAATGTTGAAGGGCAGCGTGTGGTCGATCTGGCGCTGCCGGATGGCACACTAATCGTGCTGATTAACCGTGGCTCGCGCATTTTGATTCCGCAGGGGCGAACCCTGATCACGGAAGGCGATCAACTGCTGGTGCTGGCGAGCAAACCCAATCATGACACCGTGCGGGCGCTGCTGGCGTAGTTTAGCTGGCCTGAAAAATCGCCTGTAAAGCCACAGAGCAGCCCAACACAGCGGAGTCGAAGCTGGATTGCGGCCCGTAGACACCCTGCCGCCGGTAGGTGTGGTGATCGAGGGTGTAGACTTCGAGATACTGGCCTTCAGGATCGACCAGCCAGTATTCACGCACGCCATGTTTTTCGTAGAGGTCGAATTTCTCACCCCGGTCACGGCGGGCGGTCGAGGCCGATAGTACCTCTACAATCAGATCGGGCGGGCCTTGCAAGCCTGTGCGTGTGAGCTGGCATTGACTTTCGTGGGCAACCCAGGCGACATCCGGCTCTGGCACATTATGTTCATCCAAATAAAGCGCCACCGGAGCAATGAATACCTCACCATCGGGGATGAGGCTTTGCAGCAGGGTAGCAAGACGCAGCACCAACCGTTGATGGTTGAGCAAGGGGGGCGGACTCACAATCAACTCTCCATCGAGCAGTTCTTCAAATTGGGTGCTTTCCGGCAGCTTGAAGTATTCCGCTGCCGTCATGCGAATTGTGGTCTGGTCGCTCATGGCCCAGTACTCGTTCGTCCTCGTTTCACGTTTCTATTATGCCACACTTCTTCAAGTTGACAGGGGGTGCTTTCGATAGTATCGTCTCATCAAGAACATAAGGCACACTAGAGGTATCCGTGCCAGTTTGTGAGAGGGTGTGATGCTTCAGACAAGGCCCGTCACCATTGAGGAATTTGACGAATTTATCCGGCAACCGGAGCACGTCAGCCGTGATTTTGAACTGATTGCCGGGGAGATTGTCGAAAAAATGGTATCGAAACCGAAGGCTTCCATGATCGCGGTGCGGATCGTCAGCTTGATTGGGACGCACATCCAGCCGCAAAAGCTGGGGCGGGTCACAGGCGCGGATGGTGGCTATCAGGTGGGTGCGGATCGTTACATCCCCGACGCGGCCTACATCTCCAAAGCACGTCAGCCGAATATCCCGGATGAGGCATACAACCCGCTGCCGCCCGATCTCGCAGTAGAAGTGCTTTCCCCTTCCAACACATCGGATGAAATGCGCATCAAAATCGCCAACTATCTGGCCGCCGGGTCGGTGGTATGGGTCGTAGATGGAGATCGTCAGCGTATTGAAGTCTACCAACCCGGTCAGGCACCGCAGGTCCTCGGCGCGG
>JAIOHN010000596.1 GCA_019912985.1 Anaerolineae bacterium
ATAACATAGAAATGAATATTTGGTCCTTGCCGGTCGGCAGCCATTGCAAGATTTGATGATTTCTGTTTTCATTGACAGGTATGACAAAGTGCCGATATGGATTGGGTTGGGTATCAATAGTAGTTGGATATGCTGGGCTTGCGTCTTCGAATTTGATGTTCACACCGGAGAGTCGAAATGAGAAAAATCGGTACATTACTGGTCGCTATGACTGTTGCGGCTGTTGTTGCTCAGAGTCCTGCCCTGGCAGAAGATGCTGCAATCAAGAAAGTGGGCGGCGCTATCGCCTGGCCTTTCAAAAAACTTGGACAAGGCGTGAAAGCTGCCGGTAACGGTGCCAAGAAAGTATTCACCCGCGGCAAATAAGACTTAATCGATTTGAGTTATTACCGGAGATTAGCAGCCTGTTTGGCTGCTAGTGTTCGTTGAGTTTTTTCTGCCATCTTTTTGACATTGCCGAGTCGTTTTTTCAACTTGGTAGAGGTGACCGAAGTCATCATTGCTGAAGGGACCGGCAGACCCAAATCGAGATGGGTGGATAGTTCGAGATAGGTGAAATTCTTGTCTGCTCCGGGGCTCAAGACCCAGCTTCCTTCCATAGCCTTGAACCGATCGGAGCTTATGAGCTTGTAGTCTATTCGCTCGAGTGCTACTTCACTATTGTGCATCTGGCAGACGGCTGTGCCAATAATCGGAATGAGCTTGAATTTTTGCTCGAGCCGGCAGTGATTGTCGTGTTGTTCGAGGACTTTGCTGTATTCGATATCGGGGTCTTTCTGTCTTTCTTCATGCACTGTCTGCCAGACGATTTCGGCAGGGGCATTGATCAAAGTCTTGCCGGTGACAAAGGTCTTATTGTCCTTGCGCTTGGCTGAAGTCACCTCGACGGCGGCTTCTTTTTTTCCGTCAGAGCCCAACCCGAATAACTTTCTGGCTTCGCAGGGCTGATTCGAGCAGAGCATGGTTGTGACAATGGTTGTGCATACGGTGCTTAGCAGGACAGCATTTCTTCCGGGGTTGTACTTTCTCAAACACACCTCTGTCCGGGCTCCTGCTCGGCGATAAAAACATCCAATATAACTATTGTATCAGCGATAGTGGCATTTTGGAAGCTGTCAAGATTACTAAAAATTAGCATCTAAGCGGTTTCCTGGCGTAGCTCGCTTATACTCCGATTGGAATAAAACGGGGCACCAATCTTCGCCAGCCCATATTCTCGGCATACTGCCTATAGGGCTCTCCGAGTGCCTCGAGAAGTAGCTCTTCCTCGTATTTGGCTCGTCTCAGCCAGAGCGGTGCCACCATCAATACTGTGAACAGGGCACAGAAGATCGATGCGCAAGCTAACGATGCGCCAAGCAAGCACTGGATGATGCCTGAATACGCCGGGTGCATGACGAATGCGAGCAAACCAGTATCACGTACCGTGTGATTCTCCATGACCTCGGCATCGGTGGAGAAGAACTCGCCAAGCGAGTACCAGCCGCCAATCATGAAAATTAGACCGCTTGTGAAAATGGCGATTCCCAACCAGGAGATTATAAGAGCAGCTCCGCCAGGCTCGCCGCCGGAATTGAGAGTTATGAACGGTACGAGGTTT
>JAIOHN010000597.1 GCA_019912985.1 Anaerolineae bacterium
CTCACCTGCTGCTCGATGATGAGATCGAGCTGACATTGCACACTTTCTACGATTTCCTGCGGCCTGGTGGCATTTTAGTCGTGGGGATGCGCGATTTTGGTCCTTTCATGGAAGACCGCCCACGCTTTATCCCAGGCTTTACGCATGAACTCGAGGACGGCAGCGAGTTCATCACATTTGATCTCTGGGAATGGCAGGATGGCCCGCCAATTATCGCAACACAAAATCTTTTTATCGTCAAAGGTAAAGGGGAGCACTATGAAACCATCAAACGTCAGGTAATTTTCCGCCCCCTGTCTACCGATGAGGTAAAAGTAGTGTTGCTGGAAGCCGGTTTTGAGGAAATCAAAGATCAGCCAGACCGTACCGAGCGTGTTTTGATCGCGCGTAAGCCACAGGAATAAGGTCCATGACCCAAAAACAAATGCCCAAGAACTTCGACTTTGAGGACGCAGAAAAGCGCATCTATAAGTGGTGGGAAACCAACAAATGGTTTAAACCCGAGGTCAACGGTGAAGATGCAGAACCATTCGTGATCAGCATCCCACCGCCAAACGTCACTGGTGCGCTGCATATCGGCCATGTACTTTTTGTGACACTTGAAGACCTGATGATTCGCTACGAGCGTATGCGTGGTAAAGCTGCACTGTGGGTGCCTGGCACCGATCACGCAGGCATTGCGACTCAGCTTCAGGTCGAGAAGATGCTGGCCGATGAGGGAACCGACCGCTTTGAGATTGGTCGTGAGGAATTTCTGTCACGCACCTGGGCCTGGAAAGAAAAATACGGTGGCGAGATTATCAATCAGCTTCGCCGTCTGGGTGCAAGCTGTGATTGGGATCGTGAGCGCTTCACGCTGGATGATGGTCTTTCTGAGGCAGTTCAGACAGTCTTTGTCACGCTTTACGAACAGGGTTTGATCTACCGTGGTCCGCGACTGGTGAACTGGAGTCCCGGCTTACAGACCGCTGTCTCCGATCTCGAAGTGGAGCGTGAAGAAGAGCCGGGCAAGCTCTATTACTTTAAGTATCCGGTGGAAGGTGGTGATTACCTTCCGGTGGCGACTACACGCCCTGAGACCATCCTGGGTGATACCGCCGTGGCAGTCCATCCTGAAGATGAACGTTACCAGCATCTCATTGGTAAAACAGCGCTGGTGCCAATGCTCAACCGCCCCATTCCGATCATCGCAGATGAGTACGTGGATCGGGAGTTTGGCACCGGAGCATTGAAAGTCACACCCGGCCACGATCCAAACGACTATAACATCGGGCAAAAGCACAATCTACCGGTCATCAACATCATGACCCGTAAAGCCAGCCTTAACGAAAATGCGGGACCCTATGCCGATTTAGATCGTTTTGAGGCTCGCAAGAAACTCTGGGCCGATATGGAAGCGGCGGGAATGACGATCAAAGTCGAGGACATTGTTCACACGGTTCCACGCAGTCAGCGCGGCGGCGAGATCGTCGAACCTTTAATCAGCACCCAATGGTTCCTCAAAATCCAACCGCTGGCTGAGAAAGCGATCCAGGCTGTGCGCGAGGGTCACATCAAAATCGTGCCAGAACGCTTCGAGAAGGTCTATTTCCACTGGATGGAGAATATCGAGGACTGGTGCATCAGCCGCCAGTTATGGTGGGGACACCGCATTCCGGCATGGTATGGGCTAGATGGCGAAATTTACGTGGGCAAGACAGCCCCGAAAGGCCCTGGCTGGACCCCAGAGGAAGATGTCCTCGACACATGGTTCAGCAGCGGGCTGTGGCCGTTTAGCACGCTGGGATGGCCGGAAGAAACTGCCGACCTAAAGCGTTACTATCCGACCTCCGTCATGGAAACAGGCTATGACATCCTGTTTTTCTGGGTGGCCCGTATGATCATGATGGGACTCTGGTTTACCGAGAAGCCGCCATTTCACACGGTTTATCTGCATGGATTGGTCAGAGATGCTAAAGGCCGAAAAATCAGCAAGACGCTGGGCAATGTGATTGATCCGACGGGATTGATGGACCAATACGGCACAGACCCGCTGCGTTTCACACTGGTCACCAGTGGCACACCGGGCAATGACATCAATCTCGATACCAACCGTGTGGAGGGCAACTGGCGCTTTGTCAACAAAATTTGGCAGATGACCAACTTTGTGTTGAGCAATCTGGATGGAGACTTGCCTGCTGGATTGCCAGCGAAAGAAGGGCTTGACCTGCCCTCTCGCTGGATTCTCTCGCGGCTTAATACGCTCATCCAGACGACGCAACGCCTTTTCGATCTCTACCTCTTCGGTGAGCCAGGACGCCAGATGTACGACTTTCTGTGGAGCGAGTTTGCAGACTGGTATATCGAGATCAGCAAGCACCATCTCTATGGAGACGATGAAGCATCCAAAATAGCAACTCGTCAGGTGCTTGTCTATGCACTGGACACAACGCTGCGGCTGCTGCACCCCTACATGCCGTTTGTGACAGAGGAGTTATGGCAGTATCTGCCACACGAGGGCGAAACCCTCATGCTGGCATCGTGGCCTGAAGCCAACCCGGACTACATTGATGAGCAGAGTGAGGCCGATATGAATCTGCTCATAGACCTGGTGCGTGGCATTCGCAATATCCGCAACGAGTACAATGTGGACCCCGCACGCCATATCAAGGCGATTGTGGCTCCAGGCAGCCATAGAACCACGATTGAGCAATACGGGTATGTCTTTGCCCGGCTGTGCAACGTTCATGAATTAGATCTGCTCGGCGACGATGCCAGCGCGCCTGATGAGTCAGCTTCGGTGGTTGCCAGCGACATCACTGTGTACCTACCACTGGCAGGCATGGTGGATATTGAAGCAGAGTGTGAGCGTCTGCGAAAAGAGCAGCAAAAGCTCGAAGGCCAGATCGGCAAGTCGCAGGGTATGCTCAACAACAAAAACTTCGTGGAACGCGCACCAGCCGAAATCGTTGAGCAGGAACGCACTCGCCTCGCTGACCTTGAAGCAAGCCTTACACAGATTGCGACTCGCCTTAGCGAGTTGTGCTAACCAGCTTAATCAAAAAGCCCCTATCTTGAGTAGGGGCTTTCAATTTCATCGATCACCAAACAATAAGTGCTATTCGTGACCGTTATTTTTTAGAAAAATCGTTCGTCCAGCAGACTGTGCCGCTTTGCGCACGCGAGGATCGGAGTCAGCCTTAAAGATCGCTTGCAGCGCTTCCAGTGCATCACGGTCACCCAGCAGAGCCAGCTCATTAATCGACTTCAGGCGAACATCAGGATTTTTATCCTGCAACCGGGAAATATGATATTCAACAAGTCGTTTTGTTGTAGACACTTTCTAATACCCTGCCTGGCACTGCTAAGACACTCTATTTTTCATTATAACAAAATTTCGCTCAGATGCTGACTCAGTTATTGTTTTGGATCCTTTATCACCAGAAGATCGCTTGCCATTTCTAGCTGTTTCAGGTGTACCTATGCTACAATTCTACCAATCTGCTATCATCCGTTACATGGGAGAACACAATGTCTGTCATTACGATCTTAAGGCAAGCAGACATTTTTTACGATTTGACCAACACTCAGTTGGAACTGATCGCCTCCATTTGCGCTGAACGGCATTATCAAGCTGGCGACATGGTATTTGAAGAAAACACCCCAGGCAGCGAATTATATGTCATCGCTGAGGGTGAGGTTGAAATCCTGCTTAATCCCGCCCTGCTGGGCAAAGACAAGACTACAGAACCTCAGACCATTGCGACAATGCGCCGCGGACAATCGTTTGGCGAGGTCGCCCTGGTGGATGAAGGCTTACGGTCTGCGGGTGCGCGCTGCACCCAACCGGATACACATCTGCTCATCATCCCGCGCGAAAAGCTGACGCTGCTCTGCGATACCTACCCCCAGCTTGGCTATCGTTTAATGCGCAACCTGGCGCTCGATCTGGCTATGCGTTTGCGGAGTACTGACCTTCAGATTCGTGAACACCTTACCTGGGCGCGGCCAGAAAATTAGATTAACACCGCTTTATAGATAAATTTTTTAGCGCACGACGCCCGGTGTTTGTGCGCTTTTTTACGGAGTCCCCTGTACGCATGTCGACACAATTTATCATCATTATTATTCTCGCCACCTTGCTCATTGGTCTCTCCAAGGGCGGCCTGGGAGGGCCGGTGCCAGTTGCGCTTACAACACCGCTCCTTAGCATCGTCATGCCAGTTGCGCAGGCAGTCAGTCTCGCGCTGCCACTGTTGATCATGGCTGACGTACTGGCGATTTGGGCTTACTGGCGTTTGTGGGATATGCGATATGTCCGACTGATGCTTCTGCCATCAGTAGTTGGTGTGGCTATGGGCGTATGGTTATTGGCATCACTTCCCGATGCAATTCTTCGCCCCATTTTAGGGATATTTACGTTGCTAGTGATCGTTTATAAAGTCGCCAGCGACCGACTCAAAACGATCCAATATCAGCCGCGCGACTGGCATGGTTATCTGGCAGGATGGGCATCAGGTTTTGCTTCTGCCCTTGCAAACACAGGCGCACCGCCATTTACCGCTTATATGCTGCTGCAACGTGTGACACCCATTACGTTTATTGGTACAGGCACACTTTTTTTCGCGATTGTGAATATCCTCAAGCTGCCCGGTGTGATTCAGGCAGGTCTTCTTGATTTTGATCTGCTGCTTCAAATCCTCTGGGTCATTCCGCTCATCCCGCTCGGTGTTTGGGTTGGTCGCAAACTAGTAGAGCGCTTTGATCCTAAAACTTTTGAGAACTTTATGCTTCTCCTGTTAGCTGGAGCCTGTTTATTTCTTATTTTCGGCACGCCGCCCACAACTTAGCGTTCAAGATCCCATTTTTGGATAAAATCAATTGTTGAATTCTCATCTGTGACAATTGCCGCTAAGGAAGATCTATGCAGCGCTTTTTTACCAATCCCGGGGTAGATGAAATACCACGTACGGCAGATGTCGTTGTCATTGGCGGTGGCCCTGCTGGGACCGCTGCATTATGGGCTATTGAGCGTCTGGCACCAGGGACAAAAACCGTACTCATTGAAAAAAGCGACCGATTAGGTGCTGGTAGTTCTCTTGCTTCGTTGGAGAACTTCCGCACCTGCTGGCCCGCGCCATGTC
>JAIOHN010000598.1 GCA_019912985.1 Anaerolineae bacterium
GGCAACTTTTTATGATCCAACTGCCGTCTATGCCCCGCAGGTCTTAGCTGAGCTTCAGGCATTGTTGCCTGGTATCATGTTCAAGACCTTTGTCCCCTACGATACTAACCTCGCCGATGCGCCACATAAAGGTCAGGCTGCGGTCGAGTATGCCCCCAACAGTCCCGGCGCGCTGGCCTATCAATCCCTTGTCGACGAACTTCTTTCCCGCTAATCCCAGCCAGAGAGTTTTCAGGACTTGCCTTTTTCGCCGCATCTCTCCTATAACCATCGTTCAATAATGGCCTCCAGTGTCCCATCGTCTAGCAGGGATTGCAGCGCCCGGTTGACAGCGTCCCATGTTCGCCCGCGATCCACCCGTACCGCGACAGCATAAAACGAATCAGTCACATAGCGGTAGTTGGCGTTCCATTCGGGGTGTGCCCGCAGATATAACCGCGCGCTGGTAGCATCCGTGACGGCTGCCTCGGCTTGTCCCAATCGGACAGCTTCCAATGCATATTCGGGGAGTTCATAAGGGCGGGTATCAAACGCCGATATCCGTCGCAGCCATTTGCGTGCCACAATATCTGCTTCTGATCCAAACTCATAGGCTAAGGAGCGTCCACTCAGATCGTTCATGGTCTGAATGGGGCTGTTCGCGTCCCGCACCAGCACCAGACCCGCATCATAATAAGCAAACGTATAGCGCACATCCCCGGTTTTTGAAGGATCAACGAGCAATGCGGAAATGACCACATCCACCTGATCAGCCTTGAGTGAGTCATACAATCCGTCAGATCCCATGTTGATGAATCGAACCGGAATTTTTAACCGTTCAGCCAGCGCTTTTCCCAGGTCGATGTCCAACCCGAATAAGTCATCCGAGGTAGCTACAGCGAACGGTGGGTAACTGGCATCCACGCCCACGCGCATCTCGCGATAGGGAAACAATTCTTTCACCGGCGGCCCAGGTCGTTCCACCGATGACCACCGCAGCGCGAATGTGACTCCGACCAGCACCCATGCCCATAGGGTTAGCGCGGAGAATAGTGCTGCTGTCGCTATTCGCCAGGGGCGGGCAGCCATAAGTTTTCGTCCAGTTCCCAGCCGCGTGCGTAGGCTTGGATCGCATAATAAATCGGCTTTGCCTGAAAATCCGGTGTGATGAGGGTAAAGTTATCGGGATAATTATGAGTCGATACCGGATACCGCAGCGCCCAGACGCATAATTTTGCCAGCCACGGCCAATTTGATTCAGACCACTTAAACGCATCTACAGTATAGGCTACTCGCTGCGACGGTCGTACCGCTTTCGTCCAGCGCGGATTGTCGTTCCAGCCGCTTTCGGTGATATAAACCGGCTTAATTGGATCATCATATTGCAGCATAACGTCGTGCAGCAGTTCCGCGCGTCTGAAATTCAGATTCCCCTCGGCGGGTGGTGCTTCAGGCGGTTCAGTGAAACCATAAGTATGCATAGCCAGCGCATCGAAATAGGGGGCGGCGCCTGATTGATACAAATGCTCCAGATACAAAACATCGTTCAATCCATTTGGGCTGCCCACCGGTTCCAGCGTCGGCGCAAGCGGTGCAGCCAGGATAATCACGTTCGGGTTCGCTGCATGGGCTTTTGAATAGGTGGCTTTGAGCAGCCGTCCATATCCTGCCGGATCGACGGGCCGGTAGCCCCACTCAAACGACAAATTGGGTTCATTCCAGATGATAATCTGGTCAATCACCCCGGCATAACGTGCCGCGAACGTTGCCACAAAATCCGCAAATTCATCGAATGACTCGTCCGGCAGATAATTCAGCGTTGTTTGCCGGGTTTCGTTGTCCGGTCGTGCCCATCCCGGCACAAGTCCCATTCGTGCGATGATATGCAGTCCTTGATTGCGAGCGTGCTTTACAATTCGGTCAAACGACGACCAGCTGTACTGGCCTTTGCTCGGTTCGGCATATGCCCAGGGGAAAAACTCCACAATTGTATCTGCGCCCATCTCACGCACCATTTGCAATGATCGCTGGATTTTCCACTCAAAGACCTCGTCAATGAGTCGCGTATGTACACATACCTGTGGTTTGACCGTCTCAACGGTTTGCGGCGGATCGAGGGGGGCGCGTGGTGGGGTAGGGGTGAGTATCCCCAGGATGGTAAATAAAACACATACCCTTACCA
>JAIOHN010000599.1 GCA_019912985.1 Anaerolineae bacterium
GGTCTTACCACGTCGGGGTTCCCCGCTGCTCACCTGAAAGGCGGCACGGGTTTGCTATGAGAGAAACGGCGCAAGCCAGAAGCAAACCCGTAGCCGCAGCCGCTGGCGGCTGTGAGACAGCGGGGTGGCGTGGTACTGTGCGGTAAGAAATGCACCTAAAGACAGGCGGCATCGAGCAGAGACGGGTGGAAATCGGGCTAAGATGAGAGGCGTTGGAAATCCGGGGCAGGCTGACCTCGACCCACTCACAGATTGCGCGTAAAACCGTATAATGGAGCTTATAGATTTGCATTTAGATAGAGAAAAGCACTTTGATTGAGGGTGACTGTACCTCAGTGAAAGTGAACCAGTCTCTAGCATTGTTTAGGTTGGGGACTGATGTAGACGGTGACGGTTCTCCTTATGACTTCTACTTACGTTTGCCACATCCCTTCTCCTCCCCTCAACCGATATATCGAACGTCTCTTTTACATGGAAGGGTGGGTGCCGTTCCGCCACGAAAAAATACCGCCCACACCGGTACTCAATCTACAGATCAATCTGGGTGACGCCTTTTATATGGTTGAAGCAGATCGCTTAAGCTCTCCCATTACTCTAGCGGAAAGCTGGTTGGGGGGCTTATATGGTGTGCATCATCGCGTGGATTGGACTCCGTATCTGCGATTGTATGGGGCACGCTTTTACCCCAATGGCGCACATCCATTTTTGGATTTTCCACTGTCTGAAGTCTACAATCAGATCGTCCCGCTGGATGCAGTCTGGGGTCAATGGGCATCTGAACTGCGGGAGCGGCTCCATGCAGCGCCAACTTTCAAAGCAGGCTTACTTCTGTTTGAGCGTGTGTTACGTGATCGTTTACGGGACACACGCAGGACAACAGACGAACAAAACATCGTCGGATATGCCATTGCTGCCATTCGCCAGGATCATGGCACGGTGTCCATCCGAGAGCTGAGCGATCAGATTGGCATCAGTCAGAATCATCTGGGCACACTGTTCAAACGGGTGGTCGGAACATCGGCTAAGGAGTTAGCACGACTCTACCGATTTGAACACGTTCTACGTTCTACTGTCCACTCTCATTCAATTGATTGGACACAGATTGCACAGCAATGTGGTTACTACGATCTATCGCACCTCAACAAGGATTTTGTGGCGTTTACCGGACAAAGCCCAACGGATTACTTGTCGTTGCGCCCTCGTGTCCATACCGAAAACATATCCTTTGATCCCAATTCCCTCTGTATCCGCCCAACTGATTGAATTTTTACAAGCTTTCAAGTCGGCTTTCCTCTACCATAGTGACACAATTGAATTCGAATACCAATACATAAGCTTGAAGTGGAGAGCAAAACGAACATGAGAAAACTCTGGGTGAAAGCGTGGATCACTCTGGATGGTGTGTTTGATGCGGATACGATGGGTCACTGGTGGCCTCCTGCCAATGAGTCTGCTGAGGATTATGAGAAGAGGCTGGAGTACATTGCCGAAGAGTACCTGAGAGGCGATACCTACCTGCTGGGACGGACGACCTATGAAATGCTTTGGCCGGGCTGGTCAAAAGATACAACCAGCAATCTTGGGGCTATCCTCCACCGCATGAATAAATATGTGGTCTCGAACACGCTCAAGACTGCCCCCTGGGAAGGCTCCAGCATCATTAGTGGAAATGTGGTGGAGGAAATCACCAAACTGAAACAGCAGCCAGGAAAAGACATCATTATTGACGGCAGCGCGACCCTGGTTCAATCGCTGATGGGAACAGGTCTGATTGATGAGTATCGATTCTTAGTCCAACCCTACATCATGGGAAGAGGAAGGCAGTTCTTCCCGCATGGAATGCCCCCAACGACGGTACAGCTTGTGGAAAGCAAATTGCTGAGTTTCGGATCCCTCGCGCTTGTCTTCCAACCCAACAACAAATAACCGATATGCCGCCGCTAGCATTCAACTGCTTGGTGGCACGACCTGGTGGAAAAATACGAGTAACCCTGAAAGGATCATATATGGCCGCTAAAAGTAAATTGTTACGGATGGACAACGTTCTCCTCGTTGTCGACGACCTTGAGTCTGTCAAAGCGTTTTTCATCGAACTCGGTATGGAGCTGGAAGGCGAGGCGACAGTTGAAGGGCCTTTGGTCGGAAGGCTGATTGGGCTGACGGATGTGCGGGCCACCCTTGCGATGATGCGAACTCCCGACGGTCACGGTGGCATCGAGCTGGACAAGTTCCACACGCCCAATCCTATCCGGTTCGGACCCATCGACGCGCCGGTGAATACGTTGGGCTTCCGTCGCGTCATGCTCGTCGTCGATGACATCGACGAGGTCGTTGCGCGAATGCGTGCTCACGGGTCTGAGATCATCGGTGAAATGCAGTTCGAGGACACGAATCGGCTAGCCTACATCCGCGGTCCCGAAGGCATCATCGTGGGGCTATCCGAGCAACTCGGTACTTGAGGGTACTTACTTCAGCGGCGTTTTTTCGTCAGATACTTGCGGGTGGCGTCCAGAAATTCTGCCAGTTCATCCGGGATTTCACCACCATACCCTTCGATAACGAAATACAGGCATTGTCCGACAGTGTTAAGATACGGCGGGGCAGAAGTAGGCAGCAAAATCACATTTCGTCCTGACCCCCGGTAGTCCTCGTTCACGACCCATGCCAGATGTTCCAGCAGATACCAGCCAAACTTCCCTGAAGGCAGCGTAAACTTCACATACCAGGTTCCCGCCTGCCACTGGGAAGGATTGGTGATGGTCTCATGCCCGCCGCAGCTGCCAACCGTCATTACCCCCGGATAGCGATTGAGAGCCTGCACTAGCCGGACGATATTGGCATCCAGTTCGTCATAGGGGATGCCTTTTTTGCCTGTGCTTTTTGCTGATGGTGTGGTTAGAGGCTGTTCAGGCATCCATTCCAAATCATCTTCATTCATATCCATGGGGTTTTCCTCTGCCACCAACACGACAGCATCCGTTTCGCCTGATTTGCGCTTTTGCCGGGCTTCACGCTTCAATTCGCGCTGGCAGTCCTTGCAGATATGCAGGGCATGACCCCGCCCACCAAACGTCTCATTAGCGCGGCGGCGACCACAAATGCGGCAGTAATGCCCGGCAGGTTTTTTCTTCCCCATAAATCCTGCTCATGCTGGATAACGTTCTGAACTGTGCTGAACCTGGCGCAGTTCCTGTGAGAGATACTGTATCTCTCTCTGAAGTGCCGCGACACGGTTCTTGCTTTCACGACGCAGGCGTTCATTTTCCGCTCTTAGCAGCAGGTTTTCCTGGTGCAGTTGGTCGGCATCCCGATCTGGCAGATCGGTGTCCAATAACATATTAACCGCAAGTGCCTCGGTTGCCCGCTTTCTCTGCACAAGATGATTTGATTCAAGCAGCGTCGAACCGCGCTCAGTCAACCCTAATGCCCGTGATTTGCCGCGTGACTTCACCAGATAGCCCCAGGTGATCAGTCGCTCCAGATTATAGTTCACCACTGAAGTCGAGGTAATGCCCGTCTCAACGCTGATTTCACGGATACTCGGCGCAAACCCTTGTTCAAGGGTTTGCTGGTGAATGAATCGAAGAATATGCTGCTGACGTTTACTCAACATGCTCGACAGTTCTCCACTTGATATAACAACTTCTAAACCATTATCGGGTCAAACTAAAATCAGGACAAGTGTTCTGAATTCAAATCCCATTGCAAACAGGTAAGAAGAGGGTTTGAGTTTGGCGTAAAAAGGCAAATGTCTCTCGTTCAGGACAATGTGAGTTGGGTTGGCATTCAGTCGTTCGATTCGGGACAGCAAATATAACGTTTCATTTACTGCATTTATTGCGTTTGTTTCATTTGTGTGATACGCTGATAGTAGAAGTTTAGACTTTGGAGGCATTTGCCCCATGTTGACCTATCGCCAACTCCCCCCAAGTGAACGCGAAGCGATTATTGCCCGTACCTCGAAGCAGCTACTTTCACGCTATGTTCGTGAAGATCAACCGCTGACGGTACAGGTAATGGATGCCGATCACGAAGAGCCGATTGAACTCCCTGCCGGAGCGGTGACGCTGCTGCTGGATATTCTGGGAGCGATGGCATCTGGGCAGGGTGTCACGATCATTCCAGAAGATGCCGAACTGACCACCGTGCAGGCCGCCGATATTCTCCATGTGTCGCGTCCGTTCCTGATTAAACTGCTGGATGAAGGGCAAATCCCCTACCGCAGAGTCGGCAAACATCGGCGTATCCGCATGGAAGATGTCATGAACTACAAGCGGACTATTGACCAGCAGCGCGAAGCGGTTCTTGACCAACTGGTGGCGGATGCTCAGGATCAGGACATGGGGTACGACTAGCATGAGCCAACTCACGGCGCTGCTGGATGCCAATGTGCTGTATCCAGCGCCTATTCGGGATATTCTGATGCAGTTGGCAGTCGAAGACCTGTTTCGGGCAAAATGGACCGCCGATATTCACCGTGAATGGATCGAGGCACTAATCAGACATGAACCGTACCGGGATCGCGCTGCACTGGAGCGCACCCGGACCCTCATGGATACAGCAGTTCGGGATGCCCTCATCACTGGCTATGAAGCGCTCATCGAAACCCTGGTACTGCCTGATCCTGATGATCGCCATGTACTGGCGGCGGCAATTGTCGGACGCTGTGATGTGATCGTCACCCAGAACTTGCAGGATTTTCCAGAGGATGTGCTCAAATCTTATGGCATCGAAACGCAGCATCCTGACGATTTTTTAGCAAGTCATCTGAGCCTTGCACCCGGAAAATTCTGTGTCGCTGTTCGCAAAGTGCGGACGCGACTCAAGAATCCACCCTACAGTGTTGAGGACTATCTGGCGACTCTGACCCGGCAGGGACTGGTCGTGACAGTTACTGAATTAAAGCATTTTTCTCAACTCATTTAATGGCAACCCTGACTTGTTGAATAAACCAGATCATGCTAAATGTTGTCCGTATCTCCGCTTATGGTGCCACTGTTGCCCCGTTGGTGTCTCGCAACTGCTGCACATCGCGCATCGGCGGGTTACCAAAGATACTTTTGTACTCCCGATTGAAGTAAGCGGCATTGTTGTAGCCCACACGATAGGCAGCACTGGTCGCATCCAGGTTTTCACTCAGCATCAATCGCCGCGCTTCCTGCAACCGCAGCTGCTTTTGAAATTGCAGAGGACTCATCGCTGTGACCGCCTTGAAATGATAATGGAAACCGGAGCTGCTCATCCCCAGTTCCCCGGCAAGCTGCTCAATGCGAAGGGTTTGATCGAAGTCCTGTCGAATGCGCTGAATAGCCTGGGCAATGGCAGGCGTATAGCCGCCCGTGAGGGTCAAATGGCGCAACCGCCCGCCCTGATTCCCACGAAGCAGACGGTAGATAATTTCCCGCGTGATCATTGGCATCAGGATGGATGCGTCGGTGGGCGCATCGAGCAACCTGACCAGTCGCAGACCAGCATCCAGCAGGTTCACATCCAGGGGGCTGACCGTAATGGCACGCGCATCCGCTGGATTTCCCGGAGATACATAGTGACCTGCTTCAACCATGACCGAACTGACCAGCTGCGGGTCAAGTTCCAGGCGTAGACTGAGGTAGGGATATTCCCTGGAGGCTTCCAGAACCTGTCCCACGCACGGTAATTCGAGTGTTGTGAGGAGATAATTCAAAGGATCGTACTGATAACGATGGTCGCCCAGCAGCACTTCCTTGCTGCCCTGGGCAATAACGCAAAAGGAAGGCTTGAGGACGGTATGAAGCTTTTCAAAAGGGACTGACAATCTACCCAGATAAAGCCCTTTGAGCGGCTGAATGATCCCCTCGGCAGGAACCATTCGAGCAATCCCCTCGACGAGTTCTTCCCGTCTCGTTTGTAAGTGTTGTGCCTGCTGCTTCATGACATCCATAGATGGTCTCTTCAAATTATTGAAACCCAATTTCAATAGAATTCTACAATCATTCTGGATGATTCTGCAATCATTCCCGATTCAGGTTTTTTATAATGAATGTTATCAAGCAAAAATTCCTTACTGCCAGCTGAAATGAACTGGAATTTTGTGTAATAAAAGGCAAAACGACTCACGGAGAGGTCCAAAGGATGGACATCAAACGAAATGGCTCACAACCCTCTGGCAAGGCATCTGCGGAACGGTTCACCGGTCCCGTGCGGGTTGACGCGCTCTTCGATTCCCCTGCTCCTGCACGCGCCAGTGGTGCCAGTGTTACCTTTGAACCGGGCGCTCGGACTGCGTGGCACAGCCATCCGCTGGGACAGACCCTGATCATAACAGCGGGCTGTGGTCGTGTCCAACGCTGGGATGGACCCATTGAAGAGCTTCGTCCGGGCGATGTGGTGTGGATTCCACCGGGTGAAAAACACTGGCACGGCGCTGCACCAACCACCGCCATGACCCATATTGCCATTGTCGAAAAACTTGATGGCAAGTCGGCTGACTGGATGGAACAGGTCAGTGACGAGCAGTATCAGGGCTGATGATGGTGTTGGAAAGCGATTAATGACCAGCAAGAGGCAGAATCATGAACAATAACATTGAAGGTAAAGTCGTTGTCATCACCGGTGCGAGCAGCGGACTTGGTGCGGCAACCGCGCGACTTCTCGCCGCTCAGGGTGCAAGCGTTGTACTGGGCGCACGGCGTGCGGATCGCCTCCAGTCACTGGCAGATGAATTAAACAACAGCGGCGGCAAAGCCCTGTCCCTCCCAACCGATGTCACCGATCCCGATCAGGTGCAGCGATTGGTGGATAAAGCGGTTCAAACCTATGGTCGGATTGATGTCATCATCAACAACGCCGGGTTGATGCCGCATTCACCCCTTGAACGCCGCAAGATTGATGACTGGAATCGAACCATTGACGTGAATATTAAGGGCGTACTGTATGGCATTGCGGCGGCAATACCCTACATGAAAGCGCAAAAAAGCGGCCACATTATCAATGTCTCTTCAGTTGCCGGTCATAAAGTCAACCCCGGCGGCGCGGTGTATTCGGCAACAAAGACCGCCGTGCGCGTGATCTCCGAAGCGCTGCGCCAGGAAGTCAAGCCTTACAACATGCGAACGACAGTGATTTCGCCCGGTGCCATAGACACTGAGCTGCCGAGCAGTGCAACCGAGTCAGATGTCGCCGAGAACTTGAAGGAATTCTATGAGGAGTATGCGATTCCTGCCGACTCGTTCGCGCGGGCAGTTGCCTTCGTCATAAGTCAGCCAGAGGACGTGGACATCAATGAAATCCTGTACCGTCCTACCCGACAGATGGGGTAAATCCCATAGATCAGACCAGGAGAAAGGAAACAAATGATGGCTAAAGAACAGCCTACCCTTGATGAAGTACGAGCATTCGCCCCAAAGTTGATGGAACTGACCGATGATGTCCTTTTCGGCGATATCTGGGAACGTGAGGGTTTAACCCCACGCGAACGCAGTTTGATTACTGTTGCAACCCTCACAGCCCTCTATCGGACCAATGAATTACCCTCTCACATTAAACGCGCGATAGCCAATGGGATCAGCAAAGACGAACTGGCTGAGTTGTTCACACATCTCGCGTTCTATGCCGGGTGGCCCTGCGCTATAACGGCAGTCAGAGCAGCAATCGTGACTCTGGACGAAACCAAGTAGCGTTCAGGGATTTTCAGCCAATTTAGCAATGGCAGGAGGAGTTCAGAAATGCTGAAACGTAAACCTGGAAACAGCGGTTTGGAAGTCTCTGCGCTGGGTTTAGGCTGTATGGGAATGAGCCATGGCTTTGGTCCCGCCGCAGACAGACAGGAGATGATTTCCTTAATTCGAACTGCTGTTGAACGTGGCGTTACGTTCTTCGACACAGCCCAGGTCTATGGTCCATTCACCAATGAGGAGCTGGTTGGGGAGGCGCTTGCCCCTTTCCGGGATCAGGTGGTCATCGCTACCAAATTCGGTTTCAACTTTGAGGCAGACAGGGATCAACGCCCCCTCAATAGTAGCCCCGAATACATCCGGCGGATGACTGAAGAGTCCTTAAAGCGGCTGAGAATTGAAGCGATTGACCTCTACTATCAGCACCGCGTCGATCCGAATGTGCCGATTGAGGAGGTCTCAGGTACGGTGAAAGATCTGATTCAGGCAGGCAAAGTTAAACACTTTGGTCTATCCGAAGCAGGGGTGCAGACCATTCGTCGTGCCCATGCGGTGCAGCCCGTGACCGCCCTGCAAAGCGAATATTCATTATGGTGGCGCGAACCGGAGGCAGACATTATACCAGCGCTGGAGGAACTGGGGATCGGCTTTGTGCCGTTTAGCCCGCTGGGGAAAGGCTTTCTGACGGGCAAAATTGACGAAACCACCACCTTCGACAGCACCGATTTCCGTAACACGGTCCCGCGTTTCAATCCCGAAAACCGCAAAGCGAATCAGGCAATCGTTGATCTCGTAACGACGATGGCAGCGAAGAAACAGGCGACCCCTGCTCAGTTTGCGCTCGCGTGGGTACTCGCCCAGAAACCCTGGATTGTCCCCATCCCCGGCACTACGAAACTGCACCGTCTGGAAGAGAATCTTGGCGCTGCTCAGGTCGAACTTTTGGCTGACGAGCTGCGTGAAATCGAACAAGTCGCATCGCAAATCACAATCCAGGGTCACCGATACTCGGAAGGCTCGCAGCGGATGATTGATCGCTAAGTCCTTTAAGAATAATTAGGAGAATGTCCTATGTCAGTTCCATCAGTCACACTCAACAATGGTTTAGAAATGCCCTTACTGGGGTTTGGCGTTTTTCAGATCGAGGATCTCGCCGAATGCGAGCGAGCTGTCAACGACGCGATCCAGGTTGGTTATCGCCTGATTGATACAGCGGCGTCGTATGGCAATGAAGAGGCAGTCGGCAAAGCCATCAAACGAAGCGGTGTGGCACGAGAAGACCTGTTCATCACCACCAAACTCTGGATTCAGGATGCCGGGTATGAGCGCACCAAACAGGCATTTGAACGTTCATTGCAGCGGTTGCAACTGGAATATCTGGATTTGTTTTTGATCCATCAGCCCTATGGCGATGTGTACGGCGCATGGCGAGCGATGGAAGAGCTGTACCGCGAAGGTCGTATCCGTGCGATTGGCATCAGCAACTTCCACCCGGATCGGGTGATGGATCTGATTGTCCATAACGACATTGTTCCTGCCGTGAATCAGATTGAAACCCATCCCTTTAATCAGCAAATCGAAACCCAAAAATTCCTAAAGGAAAATAAGGTTCAAATCGAGTCGTGGGGACCGTTTGCGGAAGGCAAAAACAATATCTTCCACAACGCACTGTTGCAGTCCATTGCGGACAAACATGGAAAAACGGTGGCTCAGATCATTCTACGCTGGCTGACCCAACGCGGTGTGGTGGCGATCCCCAAATCCGTTCGCAAAGAACGCATGGAAGAGAACTTCAACATATTCGATATCGAACTCAGTGCTGAAGACATGGCGGCGATAGCAACACTCGATACTAAGACGAGCAGCTTCTTTGACCACCGCGATCCTGCCGTCGTGAAACGGCTGGGTGAGGCGAAACGCCCAACGTAAAGCATAAATCTCGTTAATGTAAGCATGTGGAAAATGGAGTCGTTAAATGTCAAAACGTATTGGGTTTCTAATGGTACTTTCGTTGCTGATCATCCTGCCTGTGTATGGGCAGGATCAGGCTGAGCCGGAAGAGTTAGCCTATATCACGCTACCACCCGGTTTCCAGATCACTGTATTTGCGGATCAGGTTCCGAATGCGCGTTCATTGGAATGGACAGAAGATGGCACGCTGTTTGTCGGGACCCGGGACGAGGGTTCGGTCTATGCGCTCCGTGACGAGGATCAGGACTGGGTTGCGGATAGTACGGTAACGATTGCCAGCAGACTGAACTTTCCCAACGGCGTTGCCTTCATAGATGGCTCGCTGTATGTCGCCGAGATTAGCCGCGTGCTGCGCTATGACGATATTGAGGCCAACCTTACTAACCCACCGGAGCCGGTGGTCGTGAGTACGGACTTCCCAACGGAATGGTCCCACGGCTGGAAATTTATTCGTTTCGGGCCGGATGGCAAGCTGTATCTTCCGGTGGGTGTGCCCTGCAACGCCTGTGAATCGGCAGATGAGCGCTTTGGCACGATTATGCGAATGAACCCGGATGGTTCCGAACTCGAAATCTACGCCAGCGGCATTCGCAACACGGTTGGCTTTGACTGGCATCCCGAAACAGGCGAACTGTGGTTCACCGATAATGGACGCGATGATCTGGGTGATGATTTCCCGCCTGATGAACTCAATCGCATTACTGAGATGGGTGAGCATTTCGGCTTTCCCTACTGCAATGGCTCAGGGGTGGTCGCGCCTAATTTTGATACTCGTGATTGCACCACCTTAACGCCACCTGCCCAGGAACTTGGTTCGCATGTTGCTGCATTAGGAATGCGTTTCTATACCGGCGAGATGTTCCCGGAAGACTATCAGAACCAGATTTTCATCGCGGAGCATGGTTCATGGGCAAGCTCCTCTCGCGTCGGTTATCGCATGACCCTGGTGCGACTGGATGAAGACGGAAACGCTATTTCCTATGAAACCTTCGCGGATGGATGGCTGACTGCGGATGGCACCGTGCTGGGTCGCCCAGTTGATATGGAGCAGATGCCGGATGGATCGCTGCTGGTTTCTGACGATCAGGCTGGGCGCATCTATCGCATCAGCTATGTTGGCGATGAGGCAGATATAAACGCGACCGAAGAACAGGGTAGTTAGAACTTCCGAAGCAGAGGTTTCGGTAAAAACCTAAACCGATTGACGATAAATCGATAGTAACTGGAAAGCAGACACTGACATGAACAACAAACGAAACAACCGTAATCAAAATGACGGACCCGTTTTGCCGGGTCGCCGTCAAGTGCTTAAGGCAGGTATGGCGCTGGCCGCAGCTTCATTGCTGCCTCTCAACATCGGGCGGGCGCAGGACCAGACCGAACAAACGACGACACCGATCGGGCGTCGCAACCTCGGTTCGCTCGAGGTCTCCAGCATCGGCATTGTCGCTCAGAATATGACCCGCACCTATCAGACGACGATCCCAACCCGACCCGAGATGATTAACATCATTCGGACAGCTTTTGACCATGGTGTCACCTTTTTTGACGCGGCTGAGGCTTACGGTCCTTTTGAGGTGGAACGTCTCCTCGGCGAAGCCGTCGAACCGTTCCGGGACCAGGTCGTGATCACCTCTAAATTTGGTTGGGACATCGACCTTGAGACGGGGCAGATGATCGGCGGACTCAACAGCCGCCCTGAGCATATCAAGCAGGCTGTCGAGGCCATGCTCACACGCCTACGCACTGATCGCATCGATCTCCTTTACCAGCATCGTGTGGATCCCCAGGTGCCGATTGAAGATGTCGCCGGTGCGATTCGTGAGCTGATGGATGAAGGGAAAGTTTTGCACTGGGGCTTGTCCGAGATGGGGCTGGAAACGCTGCGCCGTGCTCATGCCGAGCAACCCGTTACCGCCGTCCAGAATGAATATTCAATGCTGTGGCGTGGACCCGAAGACGGCGTTCTCGCTGTCTGTGAAGAATTGGGCATTGGCTTCGTCCCTTGGAGTCCGCTGGGTGTGGGGTTCCTGACAGGGGCTATTGACGCGCAGACAAGATTCGCACCCGGCGATATTCGCGGTAGTGAGACTCGCTTCTCGCCAGAAAATCTGCCCGCCAATCTGGCGCTCGTGGAACTGCTGAATAGCTGGTCCGAGCGTAAAGAAGCCACTCGCGCCCAAATCGCGCTGGCATGGCTAATGGCCCAGAAACCGTGGATCGTGCCCATCCCCGGCTCAACCCAGATGGCGCATATGCTGGAGAATATCGGCGCGGATGCCGTTCAATTTGCCGAGGATGAAATCGCTGAACTGAACCAGGCTGTTGCTGCCATCGAGGTTCAAGGGGCACGACTCCCGGACGGCGTACTTGCCCTGTCGGGACTAGAAGCTCCTCCGCAAGAATAAGGGTTCCGGGGCGGCTCTACTACGCCACCAGGAACAGAATTCGAATGTTGCTCAGGCGGAAACCCGTGTTTTTACGTGGTTTCCGCCGATATTCTTGCCAGCACGACTGAGGTATGGAGAATGAGAACAAAAAGAATACCAGGAATTATGGCTGTATCGCTGTTTCTTATCACTTTACCGGGGGCATGGGGAAGCCTGAATGCATTGGATGCTGATATGCAACCAGTTCCGCAGGAACTTAAAGTGATTCCTGAGGCGTATTACCAGGCGGCAGATCAGCAGGGAACCTTAGTGGACCTGTATTACGATACCTATGAATCCTTTTCCTATCATGAAAAATCAGAACCGCTTCAGAAACATGCGGTTGTCTATCTTCCCTATGGGTACAGTAACGACCAGAAATACGATGTATTCTATCTGATGCATGGCGGATGGGGTGATGAGACAGTCACTCTAGGGACACCAACAAGCCCATCCTCTTTTAAGAACGTCATAGATCATGCAATTGCAGCAGGCGAGATGCGACCACTGATTATTGTAGCTCCGACCTATAACAATACAAATGAAAACGGTCGGGATTCCGCCAACTTTTCTCTGGCGATGCAGTTGACGGAAAACTATCCCAATGAACTCATCAATGATCTGATCCCGGCGGTGGAAGGAACATACAGTACCTACGCTGTAAGCATAAGCAATGATGATCTGATTGCTTCCCGCGATCATCGGGGATTCGGCGGCTTTTCCATGGGTTCCGTCGCGACCTGGCGAACATTCCAGTATGGATTGGACTATTTTCACTATTTTCTTCCGATGAGCGCTGGAACGTCATTGAATGAGGAAGACATATTTGCCGCAGCGGAAGGACACGATCCAGATGATTATTTCGTCTTTGTGATGACAGGAACGGACGATTTCGCTTATGCCTATGATAAAGACCGAACCGATCTGATGCGAGCTTCTAAGTATTTTTCGGATGTTGATGCCAATGTAACCGGCAATTTTGCATTTCGTGTGAAAGAGGGCTATTCACACGGTGGAACAGCGGCGATGGAATACACCTATAACGGTCTTATATTGTTTTGGTCCCCCTACTGAGTTATCTGGAGAGAATCTGAGCGTTAATCGGGTGGCGGAAACCCGTGCTTTTGAGAGTTTCCGCCGACATTCTTGCCGTCATGGTTGCTGGCTCTGAATCTGGTACTACAACCTGGTTGTTTGGGTTAAGGGAGGTGTGAAATTGAAAAGTAAAAAACGCGGTTCGGATCGTAGTGGGTTAAATAGAAGTGTTTTAACTTTCAGCCTTAGCTCGATGATCTTGTTCACCTTAATCCTTTCAGGTTTGACACGGGAGGATACGATTCAGGCAGGAGATGCAGGTACAACCAGTGAAATGTACGACCATTTGACGACCAATAACTTTGTTCGCGATATCGTAAATCACCCTGCCTTTGAAGATTTTGGTGAGTTATTGCTACCGCGGGATGACAACGCTCGATATTACGACACACAGCTCAGTAACGTTGGTTCGCTCATGCCGTATCACGGGTCTGTGAACCCTGATATTGTTGTAAATGCAGTTAACCATCTGATCGATGAAGTAAATGATGGCGAAACCATCTTCTATGATTTCTATTCAGCCGAGCAAAAGCAAGAGGATCCCACTAAAGAGCATACTGGACTATTTTTCTATCGAGGTAATCCCGATGCTCCCTTTGCCGTTGTATCACCCGGTGGAGGTTTCTCCTATGTTGGATCGCTCCATGAAGGCTTTCCTTTAGCCCAGCGCATTAGTGAATTAGGGTTTAATGCTTTTGTCATACGGTATCGCATCGGTAGCGAACGTGCTGCGACCGAAGACCTGGCAGCGGCGATAGATTATATCTTTCGTAATGCTGAAACTCTTGGCGTAGATACAAGAGATTATTCGGTGTGGGGTGGATCGGCAGGTGCACGTATGGCTGGCAACATTGCCTTAAATGGAGTAGCCGCTTATGGTGGAGCTAATCTACCAAAACCAGTTACGGCGGTCATCGCTTATACCGGGCAATCCACCTATTCAAGTGACTTCGCTCCGGCTTTCATTACAGTAGCCGCTAACGATGGCATAGCCAACGTCAATACCGTGCAAAGGCGTGTTGAGAACCTGGAAAATGCCGGGGTGGAGGTCGAATATCGGCGATATGAAAGTGCCGGGCATGGATTTGGACTGGGTACCGGAACCGATGCGGAAGGCTGGGTGGACCTGGCTGTGCAATTCTGGCAAAGTCAGATGACGGCTACTTTACAAAATGAAGTACCACAGTAAATTTACCTCTGAAAGGAATAAATGATGGAACATGTCAACCCAGAACAGGAAGTGATCCATCTTTCGACTGAGAAATGGCGCTGGATGTCCGAGTGTAATGTAGACACCCTTAATGCGCTCTTCCATGAAAAATCAGTGTTTGTTCATATGGGAGGATCCTGGGGGAAAGAACAAGAACTCAATGTCATTAAAAGCGGCGGAATTCACTACAAAAAAGCGGATATCCACGAGGTATCGGTGAATATCATTGGTACCACAGCCATCCTTTTAAACCGAATTACGCTGTTAGCCGTTGTTGGCGGCAATGAGGTCACCAATCCCTTTATGGTGACCGAAGTCTATGTGCATCAAGAGGGTAGCTGGAAGTTAGCCTCGCTCTCGTTCACCAGGCTGCTGACTCCATAGCGGCACCATGAACATCTGGAACACAAGGAAAATCTTGCGAACTGTAAAAGCAACACCTTCACGGCGACATAATCCCGCAGTGCTGTCTTCATAGCACAATCCTTCCAACATGACCGGATTTTCTCCGCCACACTGTACTTGCGGCGGGTCTCCCGTCGGATGTCCCGGAC
>JAIOHN010000600.1 GCA_019912985.1 Anaerolineae bacterium
GTATTACAATCATGGACAATACTTACCCTCGGCTTTGAAATCCCTCTCACAACAATCCACAGATCAATTCAACCTTTACGTGGTTAACGACGGTTCAATCGATTCATATTCCCGGGAAGTCTTTCATAAAATGAGTCAGGCATATCAAGAAAAGGCTAACTGGTTTTTCATAGATCGGGAAGAGAATTATGGACTTAGCGAAACCCGAAATTATGCCGCATCGCTAGGGAAAGCGGATTATCTGTTGTTTATGGACTCTGACAATATTGCATCACCCCATATGGTGGAACGCTTTGCAGAGTGTCTTTCTGTAACAGACTATGCTTGTTTAACCTGCAATGTTTTCTGGTTTCAAGGGAATGATGCCCCGTTTCTGGAACGCCAGCCAGGATTACTCCAAAAACCTGTGGTTTTTTGGTCGCCATTGGGCGATTGTGTCGAATTAGGGCTTTTCCATGATTGTTGGGGAGATGCCAACTTCATCATTCAACGTTCTGTTTTTGAAGCAATTGGCAAATTCGCAATCGAAGAACCGCTTGATCGATATCGCACAGGAGAGGATTGGGAGATTTTGGCGCGACTCTCGTTTGCCGGTTACAAGATTGATGTTATCCCAGAAGTGCTTTTCTTCTATCGTTATCTCCCTGATAGTCTGAACCGTACAGCAAACGAATATGAATCCATCACAAGAGCTTTACGGGTCTATGCGGATCAACTTGAAAAGATAGGACTACATCATTTAATTCCCTGGATCTACCAAGTGTATAAAGACAGCCAAGAACATCAAAGACAGCAGGCACAAAGATTAGATGCAAGTGAAATTCATCTGATGTATGAGCATCTTAAGCAGGATCCGGCGTGGATTGCAGACAATATCCCCTGGAGCAAGGCAATCCAAGGAATGCTTCGCAAAATCAGCAAAAAAGTGATGAAAAATCGGGAGGCATTGTGAGCATACCGAAATGGGAGCGAGATATTTCTCTGCCTGCAAATATATCAAGTATCCCTGATATGCTGAGTGGCAATGAGAAAAGCTTTCTTTATTGGTACATGGCCGAAGAATACGATGGCACTGGTGAAGTTGTGGAACTGGGCTGCTACTTAGGTGCATCAACAGCAACTCTGATCTCAGGATTGAACAAAAACCCCAAGATACATGACCCTATGATACACACCTATGATCGCTTTATTTGGGGGGAAACTGAATTAGATTACTGGCTCAACTCTAAAGCGAATGCTGAAACAGGCCAGAACAGCGGACAATATAAAATTGGCGAGAGCTTTGAGTCAATCTTTCGCCAACACATTGCTCCATGGGAGAATCAAATTCAAGTGAACTCTGGTGATCTCCTCACGAAGCAGTGGGAAGATGAACCTATAGGTTTTCTATTTGTAGATGTCATGAAAACCTGGGCGCTCGCCACACATGTTGCGCAACAGTTCTTCCCTGCACTTGTTCCCCAAAAATCCTATATTTACCATCAAGACTTTTATGATCCACACTGTAGTTGGGTGCACCTGCTCATGTATCGACTTAGGTCATATTTTGAACCGGTCTATGCAGTAGAAGAAGGTGGGGTGTTATATCGTTGTATTCAAGAAATCACACCCTCCGCCTGTGAACATGCATGTGATTTCGACCATTACACGATTGCAGAAATAAATTCAGCCTTCGAATACAGCCTGTCCCAGATTACAGAAACTCAGGTTGGGCATCAATGGCGCATGTCAGCTGGCCTAATCGCTGCGTATCTCCATTATATCGAACGAATACCCGGTGATCACAAAAACCGCGCGCTGACTTTCCCTATAGTGCATAATCATGTCAGACGAATCTTTGGAACTAAAAAAGATACTACTAGTCACAATAAAACAGCTTATGTCATTTGCACTACTCAGCGCTCAGGCAGCAATATGCTGTGCAGTCTTCTAGAGAACACTTCCTTAGCAGGCGCTCCCAGTGAAATGTTTTATGAGGATACTATTTCTAATCCTAAGAAATTTCATCAATTTGAGGATGAGTTTGAGAATTATTTCTTTGGCATGATACAAAAGACTTCTTCGGAAAATGGTGTGTTTGGCTTTAAGTTGATGTATGATCAGCTTGCTCGATTTAGTGAGCGGTTAGCATCTTTGACAAAGGATAGCAGTCAGCAGAGCGTTCGCGAATTACTACTTAAACATTTTGCTGAGGTCCATTTTATCTATCTCAGACGGCGGAATAAGTTACAGCAGGCAATCTCACTATCAAAAGCAAATCAAACAGGCGTTTGGTGGATACCGACTCATAAACCTGTAGAGAAACCACAAAAAGACCCTGTCTATGATCCGAAACATATTCGAAGCTGCCTTTCGGGAATCGTGAAACAAGATGCAAATTGGCAACTCTACTTTGAAAAATACAATATTGCTCCGCTTGTTGTTTATTACGAAGATCTGAAAGCTAATCCAGAAGCGGTGAAACAAATTCTGGATTATTTAGGTATTGTTTATCCGCAAGACCTGAATATCCAAATCAATACGAAAAAACAAGCTACCCAGATCGACAGAGAGTGGATGGTACGCTATCTATATGACCAGGGTTACCTGACCAAAGACAAAATGGCATTTCTTTTAGGTAATCATTGACCGGCTCACCTTGTGCGGAAGTCCTTGAGAAGCAGTCTGATTTTTAGAGGAACGATTGCCCGAAATAGAAATTTGGACGCCAGAGCTGCATCTGGTGAATGGATGATGTTGATAATGTCATCCACACTCCTCGTCTCTTTGCCTAATTGTTGTCCGATCAATTCAAATGGAACCTGAGGTGCCGTTTCATTCTCAAGCATCGCAGCAGCGAAAATCTCCTCCTGCTGGAGATTAAATTCGTGTAGCTGCCTCACCTTCTGTTCCAATTCCCGAATATTTCGCTCTAATTCCTGGATATGACTTTGATACCCTCTTAGTGCTTGCTGAGCTTCGTTTCTAATCTCTGCAAGTTGATTCTCCTTTTGTTTGAGTTTGTCAAACAGCGCCGACGCACTTTTCTCCAACATGCGACTCTGAAATTCGGTATCGGCGATCATGCTTTGATAGATCTTCGACCGCTGGTTGAGCGTCGTGTAAATCTCCTTGATTTCCGTATACCTATCGAGCAAGCTTTCAGGTAATAATTCACGGTACATACCAGGGGCAACAGATGTAAGCGCATTTTGAATGAGCGCATCCTCTACGTTCGCCCCTAAAAAGGTGAGTAGATTCCGCAGTTCTGCATCGGGATCGTAAAAATAGGTCGCATAGTTTGTAATGCAATAAAGCGCATCACCTACTGTACTGAGGAAGCATTTATAGTAGTTCTGCCATAAATTCAGGCCGAATTCTCGCGTTTCGTCCTGATTCCGCTGTAGAAGTGATTCAGATACTTCCAGTGGATTTCGAACGCATACTACAACTTTGAGGTCAGGAATTAAAGTTTGCCAGAACTCAATTGTGAGACTGGTTTGCGGGTCCTCCCATCCCCACCATTCGGCAGATTGAAATTGCTGAATAAGGTCGCGAGCACGGACTTTTAGATCATCCAACCGCCTATCACTGGACCAACCTGGTGTGAGCGCAGGCGGCTCGTAAGCCGTCCCTCCCATCCGCTGTAAAATTTCGTTGTTTATTTGCAAAAATTTTGTATTTTCCAAATAACCTTCCGGATTATCCTCTTGTTTCGCGGCCAGGATACCACGGTCAGAATCAACCAAATCATCTTCTTGGCCCAGATACATACCACATAGGTTAAGCAGATGGGCAATCATTGAAGTACCTGAGCGATACATTCCTAGAACACATACGGGCATGAATCGTCCCTTTCAGAAAAGAATAGTGAGCTTGAGAAAAACAGATTAGTTTGCTGCGTTATTGAAAAGCTACTTGAGTCACCATCAGTAAAGAAGTAAACGCCTGCCTTCGTTCCTCAAATTTTGTGTAGCTGCTCTCCAAATTCAGCAAGGCAACCCGTAAATTCGTAAATATAGGGCTGATGTGTGATATTAGTGTCTACAGATTGTCTACTTTGAATAGTACTTTTGCGAGAGACATATCCAAGTTTAATGCCATAATTTTCCAGCATTTAGCTTTCTCCAGTTATAGAAGGGGGATTTTAGCCTCCAAGCACTAAGCGTATTATACTTATGCTCAAGCAAGTGAGAGTTCAGTGGGTTACCTGACTTGTTTCAAGATTTATCTGGAAAAACCATCAATCAGTATCAAATTGTGGAACTCCTCGGTGCTGGAGGCATGGCTGCTGTATATCGTGCCTACCAGACAAACCTGGATCGAGAGGTCGCGGTTAAGGTAATTTCCCCTTCTCTGGTCGCTCAAGGTGATTATACCCAGCGTTTTTATCGTGAAGCACGCACCATTGCAGCACTTGAGCACAGTAATATTGTCCCTGTTTATGACTTTGGCACTTTTGGTAATCTGAGCTATGTGGTGATGCGTTTGCTCACCGGCGGATCCCTGGAAGAGCGCGTCTTTCAACGTCACAAAAGTGAACAACCGCTACCCTCGCTCCATGAAACTTCTCGACTTCTTCATCAGATTTCCAGCGCGCTGGATTACGCCCACGGGCAAGGCGTCATTCACCGAGATATCAAAGCAAGTAACGTGATGTTTGATAATCACGGCAACGCTTTCATTGTAGATTTTGGCATCGCGCGCCTTCTCAATTCCACTTCCCAACTGACTGGTACAGGCATCACGATGGGAACGCCATCGTATATGGCCCCAGAACAGTGGCGTAACGAAGATATTGTTCCCGCAACCGACCAGTATTCGACTGCGATCTTAATTTATTTTCTACTCACAGGTGATCTGCCATTCAAAGCAAAGACACCCTATGGGTTGATGCAGCTTCACTTTACTCAACCGCCTACCCCACCGCGTGTCCTGCGCTATGAAATCCCAGAGGCAGTTGATCATGTTGTTACGCGAGCCATGGCAAAGGAGCCACAAGATCGCTATCCAAGTATGGCATTGTTTGCGACGGCTTTTGAGCAAGCCATTGGTGATGTCTCTCACACTTCAACGCAATTCTATACTTACAAGCTTGAGCCAATTTCACGTCAGGAATACACACCTCCAAGTAATCTTGTTGACGTTCCTACGGTTACTGTACCCCCCTCGTCAGGAACCGGTACAGCACTCCTTGCGGAAGGTCGGCCTCAGAGAAGAACCATTTGGTTTGTCGTTGGCTCTATTCTGGGGTTGTTACTGATTGTGGCAGTTGGCATTGTGTTATCAACTTCCTCCAACCAAGAGGAGAGTTTGGAACAGCAACTCACCCGGGTGATGCTCAATCTGACTCAGACAGCTCTGATTCGGGCGATCAGTCCAGCTCCGACACTAGAGGCTGTCGTACAGGTCCCCACAGATGCGCCATCTAACACACCCGTTTCAGCGACGCCTACGAATACGGTAACCACGCCTGAAGAATCGACTGCTGTCGCCCAGGTTGTGCCTACCCACACAACCATCCCCACCGTTATACCATCTGGCACATCTGAAACTGCCGTACTGCCAGTTCAAGTGCCTTCGGCATCCAATACACCAACACTCGCGCCGTCTGACACCTCGGTGCCACCCAGCGCCACGCCAACCGCGTCGAATACGTCCACATCGACACCATCCGATACGCCATCACCGACTGCATCGAACACACCGACATCGACGCCATCTGACACCTCGGTGCCACCCAGTGCCACGCCGACCGCTTCAGACACACCGACCTCAACACCATCTGATACGCCTGTACCACCCACTGCTTCGGACACATCCACATCAACACCATCCGATACGGCGTCACCGACTGCATCGAACACGCCGACATCAACACCATCTGAGACGCCTGTACCACCTAGCGCGACGCCAACGGCTTCAGATACGCCGACATCAACAGCAACAAATACACCTACAGCAAGTCCTACGCCTTCGCCGAGTCCATCCCCAGTGAGTACTCCAAACGCAACCGCAACCGCAGTTGCTATTGGGACAGCCACACGGTCTGCCGAGTTATCGATGATTTTGACTCAGACTCAGTCAGCACGGGAAAACATATTCGCTGGCGTGGAGATAGGCGTTGTTATATCGGGTGAGAACGTGAATGTCCGTGAAGGACCTGGAACGAACTTCGCTGCGATCAGTTCCTTGCCACCAGGTCAAAGTGTGTCCATCCTTGAGGCAGATGCGACCAACGGATGGCTAAAGATTCGCTTGCCAGGTGGGGGTGAAGGTTGGATATTCGCTCAGCTCATCCAAAGTATTGGAACACCGACACCGCCTCCAACCACTGATCCCATGCTGTCCATCGCATTCATTCCTGTAGCCAGAAACAGTGATTGGACACCTATAATCCGTGAGTTTAACGGGGTAGAGATGGTCCTGGTCCCGGTTGGCTGCTTCTCATTGGGAAGTACACAAAGTGAAATTGAATTATTGGTCACGACGTTCAACCAGGATTTATTTAGAAATGAGGGACCTCAAAGCATCGTTTGCTTCAATCAACCTTTCTGGATTGACCGTTTTGAAGTCACCAATGAGCAATTTCAGAGCTTTAATGGACAGGCAGCACAAGCGAGTATGTGGACAGATCCGGATCGCCCACGTGAACAGATTAGCTGGTTCGAAGCCAAAAATTTCTGCGAGCTGCGTGACGCGCGGCTACCAACAGAGGCTGAGTGGGAGTATGCTGCGCGTGGGCCGGATGGACTCGAATATCCTTATGGTAATGAGTTTGACCCCCATGGTGGCAACTACTGTGATCGTAATTGCCCCCGCGCATGGGCAGATATCTTGACCGATGATGGTTATAGTGACTCGACAGCACCTGTTGGGAGTTATCCTAGTGGTTCATCCTGGGTTGCTGCAGAAGACCTGAGCGGGAACGTATGGGAATGGGTTGTAACCATCTACGACCAAACTCGTTTCCCATACCCTTACAACGCTGACGATGGACGCAACAATTTAAATAATACTACCAGCGATCGAGTGCAGCGTGGAGGTGCCTGGCACTATGGAAACAACGCCATCAGGAATGCTGCAAGAGGATGGGGAAATCCGAATGCGCGCCGCAATATTGGCGGATTCCGCTGCGTTAAACCCTTCTAGCCTTTTGGAAGAATGTCCATAGTCAGAAAATAGAAACCTGGCGAAACGGTGGGAAACAACCTGCAAATACTCAGTTACCACCGTTCGCCTCGTGATTCTCTTTACTGATGTGTTACCATGCGCCCAGCCATTACCGCCTGCTTACGCCGCGCTTTCTGCAATTAGGAAGTGCAGTCAGTCGGCGCTGCTGGCCTCAAGATAACTGCGAAGCACCTCACCACTTAGCCAGGCAGCCGGTGGATCGACTTCCAGGCGATTCGTTTGAAGATTTACGCGGAAATTTTCCCTGGCACTCATTTCAAGAAGGAATTCAGGAACCTCTTCCAGGTAGTTGATGTACAGGTTGAGCCTTTCCAGATTTTCCAACTGAGCCATCTCCGGTGGTAGCGACTGCAGTTGATTTCCATCCAGATCCAAAAGGGTTAGATTGGTCATGAGACCGATTTCTGGCGGCACTTCTGTCAGATTATTGCGACTGAGGACGAGATCCTCTAAGCCGGTAATCTGCCAGACGGGGGGAAACTCGTTGAGCCCTGAATCAAAGAGGTACAAATGCTTCAGGGTGGATAACTGGCCGATTTCCGGCGGGAGCGAACCAAGGTTATTGCCGTTTAGATTCAAATCTTCCAGGCTGGGCAGTTCCCAAACCACGGGCGGGATTTCAGTCAGTCCGCCTTCCGCAATACCCAGATCAAACAGGTTTATGAGCTGGTTGAATGTATCTGGCAACTCCAGGCTTTCCGCCCCATGGAAGGCCAAGGAAAAGAGGGTTTGCAGCTGCCCAATTTCGGCAGGAACAATAATTTCTGAGCCTTCGAATCGCAGGGTCATCAGGCCCTGTAACTGACCGATTTCCGGCGGGATCACCACGCGACCATTTCCGTAAATGCTCATATCTGACAGCATATACAGATTGCCAATCTCGGGTGGGATCACATTTCCGCTGATATCCAGGGAATTCAAGTTCTGGAGTTGACCAATCTCTGACGGTATTTCGTTCAAGCGATCACTGCGAATCAAGAGCCCGGTCAGGCTGGTTAACTGCCCTATAGAAGAGGGCAGTTCCGCAATATGGCTATCCATAATCGTCAATGACTGAAGATTGACGAGATTACCTATTTCAGCCGGAAGTGATTCTAAAGGCATCCCGCCGACGCTGAGCTGCCTGAGATTGACAAGGTTGCTGATCTCGATGGGCAGCGCGGTAATGTCGTTCCCTTCTCCACCCTGCAGATGGAGCAACTCCAACGAGGCCGCATTGCCGACTGCGGGGGAGATCGTTTGTAACGCGCACGAAATACAGGACACCATATAAATATTCGGCAAACTCCAAACCTCATCCGGCAAGCTGGTAATTGGATTGCCAGCCAGTTCTAAGTACATCAGCGATTGCAGCTGCTGAATCTCAGGTGAGAGTGTGGTCAACTGGTTGCCGGGCAAGCTCAAATCATCAAGACTGGGCAGTGACCAGACTACAGACGGGACTTCTGTTAAGCCTACCTCATGCCAAAACAGAACACGCAAACTTGTGAGCTGTGAAAACGTCTCGGGGAGTGTCGTCACGTTGGTATTCGATAAGCTCATCTGAATCAAGCTGCTCAACTGGCCGATTTCCGGCGGCAGTTCAGAAATCGGTGCTTCATCCAACAACAAGAAGCGGAGTGAGCTCAAATTTCCAATCTCAGGTGGCAGCTGCTCCAAAGGATTAAACCCCACATTTAAATCTTCCAAAGCAGACAAGGAGCCTATCTCAGGTGGAAGGGTCGTCAATTCATTGGATTGCAGTTGGAGTTTCTGAAGGCTGATTAAATTCCCTATTCCTTCAGGAAGGGTCGTCAGTTCATTGCGGCTGAGATCCAGTTCTTGTAATAAATCCAGCCTCCATAAGTCCTCTGGAATTTCGGATAATCCCAATCCGCGTAAATCTAGCTGAATGATCTCACCCTCCTCGCCCTTCCCTTCGCGAATGCGCGTTTGTTGTCCCAGGGCGCCCTGTATACGTTGTTGAGCTGTAGCGAAGGCGCTATCCGAGGACTCCTGAGCAAGGGTCGGTGACCAGAAAAGCGCCAAGATTATGAGGATAAACAACTTTTGTTTCACCTTTTGCTCCTGTTTGATGAAAATATTTTGCGAGAGGCATTGAATAAACCTATCCAGGAGATAGAAAATCGCGTGCTGCCACTTTCTGTTGTACCGGGTCCTTCAAATTTTCAGGAGAGTAGGCAGGCAGCTTATTCAAGTACCACCGCAGTTAAGTCTCGATAGTATATTCAAACTAGCACATTTGGGGGTATTTCGCTACTTCGTCACATGCTCGTACGCAAGTGCAGCAGGTAGGAGAATTCTAAAGGGGAAAAGATAGAAACCTGGCTGGGTAATTGACCAGCCAGGGGAATTTTATAGCAATTTAGCGCTCACCCATTGGACGTGAGCGCGGCTCCCAATGCAGCACGTCTTTGGCCTTGGATTGGTCGAGCATCTTACCGGTGTAATCCCCTGTGACCATGAACGCCTGGAAGCCATCACGGTAATCGAGCGCGGCCAGCATTGCACGGGCCAGATCGCTGCCGGAGGTGTGGCAGCTCAACTTGCCGGAACGCACAATTTCCTGCCATTCCTCATCGGATACCGGCAGACAGAGGCGCAGCGCGTTGACACTCATCCCCCAATCCTGCACGGCAATCTGGCAGATTTCCTCGCCGATGCGCTTGGTGAAGCCGTAAACATGACGTGAATCCGGCGTGACGCTTTCATCGGGTAAATACTGCGAACCAAAATCCTGGTAGATCGACAGGGTGCTGGTGTAAACCGCATGGCTGATACCGGCCTCATGGGCCAGATAGAGCGCCAGATACAACCCCTTCAGGCTGATGTCGAAGGCGGTGAGGATACCAGGGATGCTATCGAAATTCTTATTGCCCATCGCCATAAACAACAGCGCGTCCATCCCTTTGACCGCCTGCCCCACCGCTTCGGGATCGGTCAGATCGCCCTGGATAAACTCACAATCTTTCAGCACTGGCGGCTGCAAATCCAGCACGCGCAGGCTGTGCTGCTCCGCCAGCACCGGCAGCACCAGCGACCCCACATCTCCTGAACCACCAATTACGAGAACTCGCATGAGCTTTCTGCTCCTTTGTATGTCATCATGTCACGTGATACAGGCTATTCAATCACCATACGAAAGTCATACTGTGGTGGCAGCGGATACTCCTGCTGCACGCGCGCCCGCAGCGCGTCATCGTTGGGGATATTTTCTATCTCACTCAGGCGCTTGGCCTGATAATCGAACCACAACTGTGAAAGTGATTTTTCGCCCTCGCGCAGGTCTGCCACAATCACATGATCATCAAATACCCGCTGGACACGGTCATAATCACCCACCGCCAGCGCCGCTTCGCCTTCGAGCAAGCGCAGCCGCCCGTGCTGTTTGTGTGCAGCGGACATGGCATCCAGCAGCGCCAGCCAATCCGCGGCCTGCCCTGCATCAATCAAGGCGCGGCCTACTTCCACAGTCAGAGGCAGCAGATCCGGCAGCAGTTGATGTGCCTGTTGGTAGAGCGCTGCCGCCTGTGACAAATCACCCTCCAGGCGTGCCAGCAGCGCCAGATTCCGCAGCGCCCAGGGATTTTCCTGCTGTGCGTAAGATTCCTCCCAGGCAGCACGCGCACCTTCGTCATCGCCGTCATACTGGCGCATCACACCCAGATGCAGCCACGCCAGCCAGCCAGAATCCGGCTGCACTTGCAGGGCCTGTTCCAGACGAGTGTGCCATTCAGCCTGCACCATGTAGCTGGTTGGAACGGCGTCCGGCGCGGCCTGAGGAAAGGTGCCATGATTCAGCAGCTGCAACCAGGGCTGCTGCGCCGCACCGAGGGACTCGTCATCAAAAATCAGCGCCGATGTGCAGAAAGGCGGTTCGCCATCTGCTTCACGACGCAGCCGTTCCAGCGCGCCCCATCCCGATCCACGTTGAAACAGTTCGGCAGGTTGGCGGTCGATCATCTCGCCGCAGCGTTCAAACTCAGCCTGCATCGTCTCGGCTGGTAACAGCGCTTCCAGGCGCGAATCGACCTCACCCACTGCCGCAGACCAATCACTGCCCTGGATGGTGGCGGCATCCCCCTGCATCAGGCCATAGGCTTCCAGCCAGCGCCATTCGGTACGTGGTGGCATGGGGACATGCTCCAACTGGGTACGCGCCAGTCCTGCCTGAATTTCGAGATAGGCCTGACCGGGTACCGAGAGAAATTCCTGCCAGCGACGCCCACCACTGCCGCTGCCCCATAAGAAGAGCTTGCGACCGCGCAGCTTCTCGGTTGAAGTCTGGATCAAGCCGCTGCCCGTTTGATCGAGCGCGGTGACCCAGTGACGGCGGTCATCCTCAATATGGAAGAAATAATCAATCGCCCGCGGGCTGCGGGTGGAATAGGTGATGTCCTA
>JAIOHN010000601.1 GCA_019912985.1 Anaerolineae bacterium
TCTCAACCCAACGCACGTCACCGATGCCTGTTCCCAGTGCTTTGGCGACTGCTTCTTTTGCTGCCAGCCGCGCTGCCAACCGGTGCGGCTTGTCGTCACAGTCGGCTCGTTCGCCAGGGGTAAAGAAACGGTTCAGGAAGCGCTCACCCAGGCGTTCAATGCCCTGGGCAACGCGTTCGTTCTCAATCAGGTCAATGCCACAGCGCAGCATATCTCTCTCTCCCGTTGTGATCTATCCCCTAATCATAGCGAAAAGCAGGCTAAATCTGAAAATTGTCTAAAGATTAACGAAAGATTGTTGTGTAATGTAGAAATTGATTTAAACTAATGGAAGGTCTTAGTCGAAAAAGGTAAAAAGTCGATGTCATCATTTCTCTCACGCCGCATCAGTGAACAAGAGAAACGTGAAGCTACCCGCCAGGCGGCAGAGGATGCTGCTTTTCAGGGTTTTGATATGGATGCAGAAGATATCGCTCCTGAGCCAGTGATCGACAACGACCACGCGCCTGTTCCCCAGGAAAAGCCGCCGACTGTAGCCCACCCTGGAAAATTATCAGACCCCGTCACGCTCGACACCGGGTATGTGGTCCCGCCTAAATTACAGGTGTCACCGCGCGTGCGGCAGTTACGCAAGCAACTCCGTGCCAAACTGCTGGCTTTCCCGGATGAGGCGGATTTCTGGAATCGTCATGACAAGGCCAAACAGGAAATTGTGATCGGGCGCTTGAATACCATCCTCAATAAGATGGGCGTCCAATTATCAGATACAGAGATGCACGACCTGATCCTGGGCGTGCTGGATGATGTGCTGGGCTTTGGTGCGATCCAGCAGTTGGTGGATGATCGCAGCTTCTCGGAAATTATGGTGAACGGCCCAGGCGTAATTTTTGCCGAGCGCAAAGGCAAGATGATTGAAACAGAATACGCCTTTGATGATGAAGATCACGTTTATTACACCGCGCAGCGCATTGTGCGCCCCTTGCAGCGGTCGATTAACCGCGCGAATCCGATGGTTGATGCCCGCCTGCCCGATGGCTCCCGCGTCCATATTGTCACCGAGCCTTCTGCGCTGCAAGGCACGACGATCACCATTCGTAAATTCCCGGATAAGCGCCTGACGGTCGATGATCTGGTCAAGTTTGGTTCGATCAGCAAAGAAGTTGGGCAGTTTATGGAGGCGTGTGTTGTCTCCCGGCTGAATGTTGTGGTATCGGGCGGTACTGGCTCCGGTAAAACAACCCTGTTGAATGTACTCAGCTCTTATATTCCCGAAGATGAGCGGATTGTTACGGTGGAAGACTCGGCAGAATTGAACCTGGCACAGCGCCATGTGGTCCGCCTGGAAACCGCCCCGCCTGTCCCTGGCTCCAGTCACGAAGGCCAGCTCACCATCCGCGATCTGGTAAAAGGGTCGCTGCGTATGCGGCCTGACCGGCTGGTGATCGGTGAGTGTCGTTCGGGCGAAGCACTGGATATGCTTCAGGCGATGAACACCGGTCACGATGGGTCACTGACGACAGTTCACTCCAACAGCCCACGCGACTGCATCGCCCGCCTGGAAACGCTGTGCCTGATGGCAGGCATGGATTTGCCCGTGATGGTCATTCGCCAGCAGATCGCCAGCGCGGTCAATCTCATTGTCCAGCAGGCGCGGCTGAAAGATGGCAGCCGTAAGGTCGTCCAGATCACCGAAGTCCAGGGCATGGAAGGCGAGAACGTCATCCTGCAGGATATTTTTGTCTACCGTACATCGGGAAACACCAGCATGGAATATTCACATGATGGTGGCGGTACGCTGGAACCCACCGGTTTCCGGCCTAAATTCACCGATCAGTTCAAGCAGTATGGGTTCAATCTCCCGGCACGGATTTTCGCAACGACCAAACGCTCTGAGTAATCGAGTGTAAGAACCAACGACTAGACCTGATAGGCAACACAAGTTTGGATGGGACCTCTTTACAAGAAGCGACATGCTTCCAGGTGTAAAGCAGGTCCCATTCTTTTTTACAGACGTTAAGCAAGAATCAAACAGGGACATCGTGATCACACGGTGTCCCTGTGATTATTTCGTCAACTTGCTGGTTCGATCAGTCGCCCAGTGCCGGAGCAGTGCTGCCCATATTCGGCGTGGCGTTGCCGTTCATGATCTCCTCGAAAGTCGCGCGGTCAAGCGTTTCCTGTTCGATGAGGATTTTCGCCAGCGATTCCAGTTTCTCGCGGTTGGAAACCAGCGTGTGCTTGGCACGGTCATAAGCTTCACTGACGATGCGTTTCACCTCATCGTCGATCAACTCTGCCGCGTGTTCGCTGTAGTCGCGTTGTTCAAACATCTCGCGGCCCAGGAACAGCGATCCGCCGTTGCCATTGCCGAAAGTACGCGGCCCAAGTACTTCGCTCATGCCGAACTGCGTCACCATGCTGCGCGCCCAATTGGTTGCCTGCTGGAGGTCGCTACTGGCACCAGTAGTGAACTGGTCGAAGATGATTTCTTCCGCCGCGCGTCCAGCCAGAGTCATGGCGATCTGGTCTTCGATCTGCTCACGCGAGGTGAGTGTCTGGTCATCTTCGGGGAGTGACAGCACATAACCGCCTGCGCGTCCACGAGAGACAATGGTGATCTTGTGTACCGGGCTGGTGTGTTCCAGCATGTGTCCGACCACCGCGTGACCCGCTTCGTGATAAGCGATTTTGCGCTTCTCCTGCTCGGAGATCACACGCGACTTGCGCTCCGGCCCCATGATCACGCGCTCCATGCTTTCCTGAAGCTCGCTCATGCCGATGGTTTTCTTATTCCGCCGCGCCGCCAGAATAGCCGCTTCGTTAATCAGATTTTCCAGGTCCGCGCCGGAGAAGCCAGGGGTAATCTTGGCGATAGACTGGAGATCGGCATCTGCCGAAAGCGGTTTGCCCTTGGCGTGGACTTTCAGAATTTCGAGGCGGCCAGAGACATCCGGGTTATCCATCGTGACCTTGCGGTCAAAACGGCCTGGACGCAGCAGCGCCGGATCGAGGATGTCGGGGCGGTTGGTGGCCGCAATGACGATCACATTGGTGCCGGTCTCGAAGCCGTCCATCTCCACCAGGATCTGGTTCAATGTCTGTTCGCGCTCATCATGACCGCCGCCCAGGCCCGCCCCACGATGGCGGCCTACAGCGTCAATCTCATCAACAAAGATAATGGCAGGGGACTCGGCTTTGGCCCGCTCAAAGAGATCGCGGACACGACTGGCACCCACACCAACGAACATCTCCACAAATTCTGAACCGGAAATGCTGAAGAAGGGTACTCCGGCTTCGCCTGCGACCGCACGCGCCATCAGTGTCTTACCGGTTCCAGGCGGGCCAATCATCAGCACACCTTTCGGAATACGGGCACCGAGGCGGATAAACTTCTCCGGCTCTTTCAAAAACTCGACGATCTCCGCCAGTTCTTCTTTGGCCTCTTCGGCACCTGCGACATCGGAAAAGGTTACCTGTGGGCGTTCCATATCCCGCGTCACCCGCGCCCGGCTGCGGCCAAAGCTCATCGCCTGGTCCTGGCCGGAGCGTACCGAGCGCATCATGCGCCATAATAGCCAGATAATAATGAGGGTAGGTACCACAGCAATCAACAACTGGAAGAGGATGCTGCTGGTATTATCTCCCGGCTGCTCAGAGAAAACGATATTCTGAAGTTGGTCTTCTTCCACGCCAAATGTGCGCAGACTATCAAAAATATCGGTCTCGCGTTCCTTATAATAGACTGCGGTCGAGCGATCTCGATAGGTGACAACGACATCCTGCCCACCGCGCACTGTGATCTCTTGAACCGCGCCGCGCTGCACATCGCGTGCAAGCTCGTTCAGAGAAATCCGATTATTCGATTGGAAGTTGCCGGGACTACCAAAGGTCAGGACAAACAACAGCAGCACCACCACACCCATGATGATCCACAGGCGCTGGGCGTTCTTGTTTGAAAATGGTGAGTTGTTATTGCCCTGGTTATTGTCCGGCGGTGGTCTATTATTCACTTGATTCTCCGCTAAACCTAAGACGGCCAGTTCATTAATGATAGTGATAGAATGCCTGTCGGTCAAATAAGAAATGTCATAGAGCATTCTGGATCACAATGATTTAAGTATACGACAGCCATGTGGAGAATGTAAGTCTTTAGAAACTTATATTGGTGAATACCCGAATATCGTTGTAAAATGATAGGGGTATAAACTAACCAGGGATGTGGAGTTTGATTTTGACAGTCTGTCCCAATTGCCAACGCGAAAATCATGAAGCGGCCAAGATCTGTGCTTTCTGTGGTGCACCCCTGGATAACAAAGAAACCTCAACTCGTACGCTAAAAGATACGGATTTTGAGGAAGGGCGTCCCCAATGGGGAACGGCGCGTTTTAATGACCGTATGTATCTATCCATTAATATACGCGACGCAGAGGATAGACACATTTTCTATTTTGATGAGTTCGACGAACTCACCCTGGGGCGAACCGACCCGGAAACAGGCGATGCCCCGGATCTTGACCTGGAAGGCTATGATGCGACAGAAAAGGGAGTCTCGCGGCGGCACGCGTTGATCATCCGGCGCGATACCTCTTTGAATCTGCTCGATATGAATTCTCCTAATGGGACTTTCCTAAACGGCCAGCGGCTTGTCCCGAATCAACCCCGTCTTCTGCGAGATGGTGATGAAATCCGCCTGGGGCACCTTGTGATGCGAATCTTATTCGCACGCGCTTAATCTGGATTTATATCGCCAACAATATTCCTGTTGTAAAATTCTTAGAAGAGTGCAAACACTATCTTGTCAAGGTTGGCTATAGATTTTGCCTTGCGTTTTGTTGCACGATGAAGACGAGTGTCAACTATCCCCAATTGGAGGGATGCTGAAATGTCGGACGATTCATTCTATAAAGTGTCCTATCTTCAAGGTATGCAGGCGTTTCAGACCGCCCGTACCAAAGCGTTCTGGTACGATGTGATTAACCTGCTGAGAGGAAAACCAGCGGAGCTGTTGAGCTTCGATGATATTAAAACCCGGCTGCGCCTGCGCGAGGAGAGCTATCGCGGGCTGCAAAATGTCCCCGTGGACCGTATTATCGGGAGCGTGGGGCGCTATCGCGACTTTACGACCAATTTCCTGCCGAAGAACCCGCAGATGCAGGAGCGTTGGAGCCGTGTTTACGCGCATACCAGCGGCTTGCAGGGCTTACCGCCTGTCGAACTGTACAAAGTAGATGATGTCTATTTTGTGCGGGACGGCAATCACCGCGTATCCGTGGCGCGGCAGTTGGGTCATAAAACCATCGAAGCGCATGTCACGGAACTGCCCACCTCGATTGACCTGGAACCCGGTATGAGCGTGGACGAGTTAGACGCGGCATCTGCCTACGCGGCGTTCCTCGATGAGACGAACCTCCGCCAGACGCGCCCGCATCATCAGTCGATCAAACTGAGCGAACCATCGCGCTATACCGATCTGCTGGGGCATGTGTATATGCACCGGCGGGCGCTGGAATTGGAAGGCGACTGCCCCTGCACGATTGAACAGGCGGCAGTGGATTGGTATGATAACGTCTATCGCCCTGCGGTGACGCTTATTCGCAAGTACGATATTCTTCAGTACGTTCCGGGTCGCACCGAGGGTGATCTGTATCTGTGGCTGGTGGAACATCTGAGTGATGTGAAAGCGGAGTTCGGTGAAGACGCGAAGTCGCGCAGCTTCAGCCATGCACTGGTGGATCTGCTATCTGAGAAGCGCAAGCCCGTGCCGGAAGAACTGCTCACCGAGCAGGATGATTCGGTCACCATCACCCGTGCCGAAGTCCAGACTGCGCTGGAGGAATACAAAAAGCAGCACTCTGTCGAAGACGACCAGCACTAAATCCCATTCTGGTTCACTTGTCCTTGTGTCGGCGGTCGCACGCTCGTGCGATTCGCCGCAGCCCAAAGAAAGTAGACAACAATGTTACCCCTGACTGTCCTTCCGGTGCAGGCACCGGTTCAGCACGCTGCCTTTGACTTAATCGATACGCTGATTGCGGCGCTGCGCGCGAACGATACCACGCTGGAAAACGGCGATGTCCTGGCGATTTCCAGCAAGTATGCGGCAATCAGCGAAGGACGTATCGTGAAGCTGGACGAAGTAGAAGTTTCGTTGGAAGCGGAGGACATCGCACGGCGCTATCACATGAACCCGGCGATGGCCCAGTTGGTGCTGCGCGAGGCCGATCATATCTTCGGCGGTATCGAAGGATTCTTGCTGACAGTAAAAGACGGCATTCTTTCGCCGAATGCTGGCCTGGATCGTTCGAATATTCCCAATGGCATGGTCGTGCTGTTCCCCAATGAGCCATATAAGCTGGCTGTGGCCATTCGCCAGCAGATCAAAGCGCGCCTGAGCGTGGATGTCGGTGTGATCCTGACCGATAGCTGGCTGATGCCGGGACGGTTAGGCACATCGGGCGTGGCGCTGGCGACGGCTGGCTTTAAGCCCATTCAGGATGAGCGGGGTAAGGAAGACCTGTTCGGCAATCCGATGCAGGTCACGCAGCGCGGCATTGCAGACGCGCTCTGTGTGTGCGCGCAGATGGTAATGGGCGAGCGTGATGAAGCCACCCCGTTCGCCATCGTCCGCAACAGCGGCGTCCAGTTGACCGATGAAGAAGTCACGGTGGATGATGTGGCAATCGATTGGCACCGCTGCATCTATGTCGAGTCACTGACGACGGGTCTGCTGCCTGAACGTCTGGAAGCCGCCCGCGCCAATGGTAATGGCCGCGCGAAAATGCCCACCCGGAGCTAGGTAACCAGAAGAAGGCTGATTTCATGAGCATCCGTCAGGCTTACGA
>JAIOHN010000602.1 GCA_019912985.1 Anaerolineae bacterium
ACAGAATAGTCAAACATGATTTTCTCCATCTATAATAGAATACTTGAAAATTCGAGCAGATACAAATGGTTATATTAGACAAATTGGCTTGTGCAAACTGCTCTATTTAAGACGATTTACAGCGTGAAATGGATTTCTCCGGCTGTTAAGGCTGGAAAATGGGTTTACCAATTCGGGATGTTCCAAGTGAATTTCTGGGTTGTGGGTTGTCCAAGAGGGCAGCGATGTGAGCGGTACTAAATGTGCAAGGCGCGCGATAGCTTCCTGTGCCATAATACGGACCACTAATTTTCAAACATTGAAGGAGTACGTCTTTGAAGATATTCGTTCCCGGGCGCATCTGCCTGATGGGGGAGCACTCTGATTGGGCTGGCGGATACCGGCGCATCAACGCCGATGTTGAAAAGGGCTATGCACTGATTACCGGCACCAATCAGGGAATCTATGCGGAGGTCGAACCACACCCCAATGCATTGATCCTTAGCTCCGTCACACCAGATGGCGAAACGCATGGACCCTATGAGATCCCCATGGAACCTAAGGCACTGCTGGCCGAGGCCCAAAAGGGCGGTTTCTGGAGTTATATTGCTGGGGTTGCCTATCAGGTGTTGACCCATTATCACGTGCGCGGTCTGGTGATTCACAATTACAAGACCGACATGCCGGTCAGGAAAGGGTTGTCCTCCAGTGCTGCCATTTGCGTGTTGACTGCTCGTGCTTTCAACCGGATCTATGATCTGAAAATGACGGTTCGTGGTGAAATGGAAATGGCCTACCAGGGCGAGATCGCGACTCCCTCGCGCTGTGGACGCATGGATCAAGGTTGCGCTTTTGGAGATCGACCGGTATTGATGACCTTTGATGGCGACCGGATGGAAACCTCTGAATTGCAAGTGACCGAAGATTTGCATTTTGTGGTCGTTGATCTGCACGCGTCGAAAGACACGATGGAAATCCTGGCACGGCTGAATCGAGCTTATCCTTTTGCGGATAATGAAGTCGAACGGGGTGTGCAAAATCTGCTCGGACCCATCAACAAGCGGGTGGTCACTCAGGCCGTAGAAGCGCTTCAGGCCACTGACCCGCAGCGTTTGGGTCAATTGATGGTGGAGGCGCAGGCCTTTTTTGACCGATACGCAACCCCTGCCTGCCCCGAAGAACTAACCGCGCCTGTGCTGCACCGGGTCCTCAATTACGAACCGCTCAAGCCGCATATCTGGGGGGCGAAAGGCGTGGGGTCGCAGGGTGATGGCACCGCGCAATTCCTGGCCCGCAGCGAGTCCGATCAACAGGCTGTGGTGGAAATCATCGAGCGTGATCTGAGGATGTCCTGCCTCAAGTTGAGTATCCATGCCGGGGCGCAGGTGCGCAAGGCGGTGATTCCGGCAGCGGGATTTGGCACGCGGCTGTTCCCGGCAACCAAAGCCACCAAGAAAGAACTGTTTCCTGTTGTCGATCACGATGGTATCGCCAAGCCCGCCATTCTCCTGATTGTCGAGGAAGCGCTCGACGCGGGGATGGATGAGGTTATTATCGTCGTCCAGCAGGCCGATCTCGAAGACTTCCGCGCCTTCTTCAACACGCAGGTGTCCATCGAAAACTATAACAAACTGCCGCGTCACTTTCAGGAATACGCCCGCCGTTTGCTCGACATGGGGCAGAAGGTGAAATTCGCGATCCAGCGCAATCAGGAAGGGCTGGGTCATGCGGTGTATGCGGCCCGTGATCTGATTGGCAATGAACCCTTCCTGCTGATGCTGGGCGATCATATCTACCGCTCCGAGAGTGGACGCTCATGTGCGCGCCAGCTTGTAGAGGCGTTTAGCCAGCACCGCTCCAGTGTCATTGGTATGCGCGTCACGCCTGAATCGCAGATTGGCAATTTTGGCACAGTCACAGGGACATGGCTAGAAGATAATCATCTGCTGCACCTGACCGAATTCGCGGAAAAACCGAGCGCCGAATATGCTCGGCTCAATCTGCGTGTGCCAGGGCTGGCCGACGATGAGTACCTGACGGTGTTCGGGCAGTACATCATCAAGCCGCAAATTTTCAATTATCTTGAGGAGCATATCGAGAACAATGTCCGTGAGCGTGGTGAGTTCCAGCTCACCTCTGCGCTGGATCGTCTGCGCCAGGAAGACGGTTTCCTGGGGTTGGTGATCGACGGCGCGCGCTTCGATATTGGACTGCCAGATTACTATCTGGACACGCTGCAAGCGTTTCGCCAGAGATGACATCTGCCTTATATATTTGTTACCCAAAGGCGATCAACTTGATCGCCTTTTACTTTAGGAGTGCTTATGAAAATTACAACTGTTCAAACACGAATTTACGAATGCCAACTGAATCGGTGGTTGGGAGATGTCAACAACCCTGGTGGTTGGAAAACCCATATCACATTGATCGTTACGCTGGAGACGGACGAAGGCGTGAGCGGGGTGGCGTTGGGCAGTGTCGCCGCTCGTGATCATATTCACGCCATCGCCAATGGCCTGCTGGTCGGTGAGGACCCACGCGGCGTACGCGGTCTGTGGCAGAAGATGAATGATCACGTATTCAAAGCGGGCAACCGTGGCGTGGTGGGGTCAGCAGTATCCACGCTGGATGTGGCGTTGTGGGATTTGAAAGCCAAACTGAATGACGAACCGCTCTGGAAAACACTTGGCGCATCAGAACCACGCGTGCGCGTCTATGGTAGCGGGCTGGATATGCCGTTAAACGACGACCAGCTGCGCGAGTTTTACGAGTCGATAGCGGCATTGGGGATTAACACCGGCAAGTTGAAGGTGGGCCTGAATCGTGAAGATGATCTGCGCCGCTTGCAGATTATGTACGATGCCCTGTCAAAATCCGGCAAGCAGCCGGTGATGATGGTGGATTCTAATGAGTACTGGTCACCCAAGCAGGCGATCAGCCATATCCGCGCCTTTGAGGAGCAGTTTGAACTCTTATGGGCAGAGGAACCCGCACGCCGCTGGGATTATCACGGACTGCGCAAGGTGTCCGACAATATCCGCGCGGCGGTATCGAGCGGCGAAAACCTCAACGAACTTCATGAATACACCCTGCTGATCCAGAATCATGCGGTAGATGTGATTCAGGTAGGCAGTGGCGCGGGTGGCATCACGGGCGCGCTCCGCGTGGCAGAGCTGGCCTACGCTTTTGAACTCCCCGTCTCGCTGATGAACTGCCCGGCGAATTTCATGGCGCACGTCGCAGCAGCTATTCCTAACCATATCACCATGGAGTACCTCGGTGCCGGGCGTGACCAAGCGATGCACGTGGATAATCATATCGAAGATGGCTGGATTATTTTAGGGGATGCGCCGGGGTTGGGTTTCACATTTGATGAAGAAGCACTGGCTCCGCTGATTGTCGAAACGCCCTCGCCTGCGCCGCGTTCTGGTCGTCGTGTAGGGGCCGGTCTGTATCAACTGCCCGCCGATCCTTCAGAGCTTCCAGGTTAAGGTTGATGGCTCTATTGATGAGGTCGTAAAAGGATTACAGTTACACCTTATTTGTGGGCTATCTGAAGGAGAATAAAAGTGGTTCAGACAGCACTTGTGGGCTGCGGACACATTCATACACCCGGCTTTGTCAAGCGGATCAACGAACGCTCTGATGTGAAGGCGAAATACGTGTGGGATCATGACCGGGATCGCGCGGAAAAGTATGCTGCTGATCTCAATGCCCAGGTGGTCGCTGATCTCAGCACCATCTGGAACGATGATGAAATCTCGTCGGTGATGATATGCTCGGAAACCGACCGGCATCAAACCCTGGTGCCACCTGCCGCTGAAGCGAAGAAGCATATGTTTGTGGAAAAGCCCCTGGGGATTGCCGCTAAAGACGCGTATGCGATGGCGAAAGTCATCGAAGATGCAGGCGTTCTCTTCCAGACCGGTTATTTCATGCGTGGGAATCCATTCCACCGTTTTATCAAAACCCATATTGAACAGGGCAGCTTCGGCAAGATTACTCGGGTGCGGCATTCCAACTGCCATGCAGGTTCACTGAACGGGTGGTTTGATACGGACTGGCGCTGGATGGCGGACCTAAATCAGGCTGGCGTGGGTGGTTTTGGCGATCTTGGCACGCACTCGCTGGACATCCTGCTGTGGTGGCTGGGCGATGTCGAGCAGGTCACCGCTCAGATTGAGGTGGTGACCGGGCGTTATGGTGATTGCGACGAAACGGGCGAGGGCCTGATGCGGTTTGCCAATGGGGTAATCGGCACTCTGGCGGCAGGATGGGTCGATGTTGCCAACCCGGTCACGCTGGTGGTGAGTGGTACGGAAGGTCACGCGCACGTGGACAGTGGCAAGCTGTACGTAAAATCCAGCCATATTGACGGCGCAGATGGCAGCGGACCCTGGACGGATTTGCCAGAACTCCAACCGCACGCTTTTGAGTTGTTTTTTGATGCGGTGGTGGGAAAAGATGTCTCGCTGGTAACCCCCCACGAAGCCGCTTTACGCAGCGCAGTCATGGAAGCCT
>JAIOHN010000603.1 GCA_019912985.1 Anaerolineae bacterium
GTGAATGCCAGCACACCCAGCGCCGTCAAGAATGTGCGTTTTCGCATAAGACTCCTGCTTCCACCCTGTCGATTTGCTCTTTCCATCTTCGCAAATCGGGGCCGCCGACGGGCTGTAAAATTTCAGTTTTGCGCTGTAAAAATCGGATTTGGGCAGGAAAAAATTCAGCCCCTGCCCCAACTACGAGGAGAAGAGGAAACCTTCCGCCGCGGCGCGGCTGATCATGTGTTCATTGGTCATCGCGCCGAAACGCTCGCGCAGTTTCTCCCGTACCCAGTACACCCGGCGAGGATCGATATCCAATGCCAGCGCGATCTGCCCCACATGGCAGCCCTGCGCCAGCAGCCGCAGGACGCTCCGCGCCTCACAATCCAGCTGCCAGTCACGCTGCGGGGTTTGCATGGCGACCAGGTATTCCGCATTGGCCGTGGGTGACAGGTACGGGCGGTCACGCATCACGGTCTGAATGGCAGACGGCAGCGCCTCTTGCAGCGCATCCCCCTTGTACAGATAACCCCTGCTGCCCGCTGCGAACAAATCACGAATAAGCAGCCCATCGCGCAGATAACCGCTGACCAGCAGGCGTGTTTGCGGTGTCCGTTCACCCACCTGCTCCACGATCTTCAGGATGTCCACATCGGGGTCCAGCCGCTCATCCACCACCATCACATGCGGCTTCTTCTCAACCACTGCCGACAATTCCGCCAGCGTCCCCACGCTGGCTTCAACCAGAAATTCAGGTCGCGCGGCCAGTACCGCACCCATCCCCAGCCGGATCAGATCGGTAGCATCCGCAACCACAATATGAACCTTCATGCCGCCTCTCGCTCGCTCTTGACACGTCAAGCAACAGCGTACCATGACGGATCGCCTGATGGGGTGTCGATATAGACCGTTTGGCGGTCAATTTGTACGGCGCGATGGGTAATTTTTCAGGGATCGAAAAACAGCCCAAATGGGCTGTGGAAAAAGGCGGATTAGGAGGTCAGCAGACCACGCTCATAGGCCGCAGCGATGATCTGCTCGTTATTGCTGACGTTCAGGTACTGCTTCAGGCGGGTACGGATGCTGTAGACCACGCGCCGGGTACTGCCGAGAGTCTGGGCAATCTCCGGTACTGACCGCCCAGCAGCCAGCAGCGCCAGCACTTCCAGGTCGCGTTCGCTCAGTTGATCGACGGCGCGCCGGTGATAGGGCAGCGCCGCGGCCTCCGGCGAGAGGTAGGTTTCTCCCTGCGTCATGCTTTTCAGCGCTGCCGGGATGGTCTGCTCCAGGCGACTTTTGTGGTACACAAAACCGCGCGCGCCGCCAGCGAACAGCGCACCGATATAGGCGGTATTCAGACGGCTGCTGACCACCACCTGCGCCAGTCCAGGGTAACGCTGGTGCAGCGCCGCGACCAGTTCAGCCACATCCTGCCCATCCGGCAGCGGATCGGACAGCAGCAGCACCCGGACAGCGATCTGCGCCAGATGCGTCATCAGCCCATCGATCCTGGCAAAACCCTCCACCTGCCCTGCCGGAACCCCGGCCTGCTCGACCAGCACGCGCAAACCGCTGCGACTGAGCGCCTGATCATCCAGAATGGCGACCCGAAGTTGCTTCACATTCTTTACCTCACATCCCTATCCTGCCGAAGATAGCATGAACGCCAAAAAAACGAACTAATGTTCTGCCATCCCCCATTATATTACAAAAAACAAACACCCGTAAAGGTGTTTGCTGTTATAGTTTCGTTTGGATTTTCGATGGTTAAAGATTAACGTCTGCAAGCATCGGTAGGTTCACCGGCCACGACTCCGGCGCTCACCAGACTGTAGCTGGTCACAGATGCTTATGAAGCACGCCAGGTCGTGCGGACGACTGGCAGCGCATCAAAATCGTCATCGGCGCTGATAACCTGCCCGCCCAGCCGGGTCGCCACCGCTGCCACCAGTAAATCCACATCGGAAAGCTGTTTGCCGGTGTTGACCGCATCCGCCCAGAACTGCGCCGCCTGGCGCCAATCGACCTCCACAATCGCCACCCACTGAAACTGCGACTTGATGCGTTCTTCATAGACCCGCAGTTTTGCCGTTG
>JAIOHN010000604.1 GCA_019912985.1 Anaerolineae bacterium
GGTTCAGCAGTCAGGCAATTCAGGCTGGCAAGGACGCAGGCCGCGATATGTCGAATTTCCGTGTGATGTCGGCAGCCCCGGTCTGGGTCGGTGATATGCAGAAAGCCCGTGAGCAAACCCGCTGGTTCCCGGCGATGGTCGGCAATCACGTGGCGGATATTGTCGAAAAATATGGCAAGGGTGGCGCGGGCGATATTCCCACGCGGCTGACAGATTATATCGAAGGCCGTAAAGGATATGACTACCATCACCACGCGGATAAAGACGCCGATCATCTCGATTTCATCAGCGAAGACATCGTGGATAGCTTTGGTGTACTTGGCCCAGTGGAGCAGCAGGTGGCGAAGCTTAATGAGCTGAAATCCGTTGGGGTCACCCAATTCAATATTTATCTCATGTGCGGCGATGAAGAGCGTATCGTCGAGGAATATGGCGAGCATGTCATTCCGCAGGTTGAGCGCTAGCGGGATGACGTCGTAGGCAGATGAAAGCCGCAGATTGCTGGCGAACAACGAATTGGGAAGTACGACGGCTTGCATCTGCGCAGGCCGTTGTGGGCTTAGGTAAACAACTGTCCTGTCTGGCATAGGACATGCATGTTTTACATTTTATAAGGAGTTCTGTATGGGAACATTATTCAAAAACGGCACAGTCATTACCGCCAGTGAGATGATCAAGGCCGATGTCCTGGTCGAAGGCGAGACAATCTCGCTTCTCGGCAAGGATATTGCGCCTGACGGGCATGAGGTGGTCGATTGCACGGATAAATACCTGATGCCCGGCGGTATTGATGTTCATACACATCTCGAGCTGCCTTTTGGCGGCACGGTGAGCAACGACGATTTCAACACCGGACATAAAGCAGCCGCCTTCGGTGGAACCACCTCGCACATCGACTTTGTGATTCAACCGGTCGGTAAAAGCCTGGAAGATGGCCTCAAAATCTGGCGTGAGAAATCCAAGCAGGCCCAGATTGACTATGGTTATCACATGGCGATTACGGACTTGCGCCCGGAAGTCATGGAGGAAATCCCCGGCCTGGTGGACCAGGGTATTACCAGTTTGAAGCTGTTCATGGCCTATAAGAATGTGTTTCAGGTGGATGACACAACTCTGTTTAAAGCGATGCAAATCGCTGAAGAAAACGGCATGATCGTGATGGTCCACGCGGAAAACGGTGATGTGGAAGCCACCCTCACACCAGAACTGCTCGCTGCTGGTAACACTGCCCCGCAGTATCATGCCAGTTCGCGCCCGCCAGAGATTGAAGGCGAAGCCACGAACCGCGCTGTGGTGATGTCTGGCCTTACGGGCTGCCCTCTGTATGTCGTTCACATGACCTGCGAATCCTCCATTGATGCCCTGCGGCGGGGACGCGCGGCTGGTTACCCGGTTATGGGCGAAAGCTGCACTCAGTATTTCTTCCTCACTGTTGATGATCATCTGGCCGCCCCCGGCTTTGAAGGCGCAAAGTACGTCTGCTCACCACCTATTCGCACCACACATGATCATCAGGTGTTGTGGCAGGCACTTAAAGACAGCACGCTCCAGGCAGTCAGCACCGATCACTGTAACTTCTGGTATGACGGTGGCAAAGGCCCGTGGCAGGAATGGCTTGATGAACGTGGTGGCCTGAGCTGGGTCGAGTATGAGCAGCAGGACCCATCCTACCGGCGTCCGGGTAAGGAACTGGGAGTTGGCAATTTCGCTAAAATCCCGAATGGCATGCCCGGCCTGGAAGAACGAATGATGGTGATGTGGGAGCATGGCGTTAACGCGGGTCGCATCTCACCAACCCGCTTTGTGGAACTGCTCTGCACCAATCCGGCCAAAATTTTTGGCATGTATCCGCGCAAAGGCACAATCTCGGTCGGTTCTGATGCGGATATTGTGGTGTGGGACCCCGAGCTTGAGTACACACTGAGCGTCGATAACACGCACATGCTGACCGACTATATTGTCTACGAAGGCTGGAAGGTCAAAGGAAAACCCGTCAAGGTCTACCAGCGCGGCAAAAAGCTGGTGGATGGCGACGAGTGGTTTGGCAAGAATGGTGAAGGCTGCTACATTCCACGCCAGGCGCACGCCCCGGTAATCTAAACAAATCTCAGGGGAGACAGTAACTGTCTCCCCTCTTTCTTCTAGCAGCAACGATGTGCGGGCATTTTATACGAATAAACCCGATGATTATTTGACATGCTTGCACATTGACAGCAATCGAGTAATCTATCACAATCAACGGCACTTAGAGGAAGCAATCTATGGATACATCGGCACGTCGCAATAATGATACTACTCACATGTCACCGCCGTAATCCGGGGGTTGTTTCTGTTATCTCGATACAAGCACAAACGACACCCCGGCAGGGGTGTTTTCGTTTTAAAGACCATAGTGGAGGATAAACTTTTGGTTTCGCAAAAAACAAATCCCATTACACTCGATACCCCGCAATTTGCTGTACCTGCCAGTAATCGTATTCCTGTGAATGATTACCCTGCCCACATGATGTCGATTCCCCAGTCGCGCATGTTTATGATTGGTGATGCCCTCTCGGTTTATAAAGAAAAAGCCGGGGCGGACGCCAAGACTTATGATGCTTCGCAGGGTGATGGCGGCAAAAGCCTGCCGGGTGTACCAGCCGCCATTCTGGAACAAGCCTTCAAACTCCAGGTTGAGCATGGTACTGGCTACGACAAACCGTGGGGAACCCCGCTCTTCCGTAAAGCCGCTGCCGAGGACTATTGGCAGCTCGATGCAGCATCTGGCTGGGGGCCGGAAAATATCGCTTTTGTTCAGGGTGGGCGTGATGGCCTGCAAAAAGCCTACAATGCGATGATCAGCCTGGGAACCAAGGAAGTGGGCAGCGCGCTGGTCGTCTCGCGTGTACCCTGGATCAGCTACAACTGGGGTCCCTATGCGGTAGGCCTCAATGTTCTGCTGGCACCAGGCGATCCAGAGCAAGGCTGGCGTTATACACCAGAGAGCATCAAAGCCTGTGCGGAATATGCCGCCAGTGAAGGCCGGAAGGTCGCCGGGATCGTCATTACATCGCCGGACAACCCAACTGGACGCACCATCCCGGTTGAAGAGCAGATTTTGCTGGCACGGACGGCGCTGGAAAGTGGCTACCCGTTTGTGCTGCTCGACTGGATTTACCACTGGGTAACGGATGGAGGTCCATCCGATATTAACAAGGTGCTCCAGGCCTTTTCGCCAGAAGAACGTGAACGTCTGATGATCATGGACGGTCTCACCAAGAGCATGGGCGCATCCAACATTCGCAGCGCTCACCTGCTGGCCGGAAAAGCCGTCATCAAGCACATTACCAATCTATCTTCACACGGCGTAACGCCCAGCTTCTACGCACAGGCAGTCGCGATTGCTGCCTACCAGATGGGCTATGGCGAAGCCGCCGCCGGAATCATTAAACCGACTGCTGAAAGCCGCAAGGTGCTGCGCAAAGGGCTGGAAAACAGCGATCTCCCCTTCATTATGGGCGATGGTTACTACGCGTTCATCGACTGCACACGTTACATCGAAGCAGGCGGGTTAAAGGACTCGGAAGAGCTGCTTACGCACCTGGGTGAAAACTTCGGGGTAGCGGTGGTTCCTGGAGTTTACTTCTCCGACGCTGGAAAGAACTGGGTGCGCTTCTCTTATGCACTCCCACCGGAGATTACAGGCGCTGCTTTTGAGCGGATGCAAGAAGGCTTGAATGCACTGCTTTAAAAAAACCGGGGCGGTCTATTTGGCCGCCCCATTCATTTATCCACCTAGATATGCTTCGATGATCGTTTCGTCCTGCTTCAATACTTCAGCGCTGTTGGCATGGGTGATGTATCCTGATTGCAGGATATAACCCCGGTGCGCGACTTCCAAGGCCATCAACGCATTCTGCTCTACCAGCAGGATTGTGGTCTTGCTTTCGGTGTTGAGGTAGGTAATGACATCGAAAATCTGGCGCACCAGCAGCGGTGCCAGGCCCATCGAAGGTTCATCTAGCAGCAAAATGCGCGGCTTCGCCATCAGCGCGCGGCCAATCGCCAGCATTTGCTGCTCGCCACCAGAAAGAGTGCCGCCAAGCTGGCGAGCACGTTCTTTCAAACGTGGAAAAAGCTCAAACACGTAATCCAAATCCTTTGCGATCGCGTTCGCATCGGTACGGATGAACGCACCCATTTCCAGATTTTCGCGCACCGTTAGCCGGGTAAAAATCTTTCGCCCTTCTGGTGATTGCACCACCCCACGTTTCACAATTTCGTGCGGTGGGACATGTGTAATATCATCCCCAGCCAGCTTGACCGTTCCCTGTGCTGCTGGCGTAATACTGCAAATGGTGTTGAGTGTCGTGGTTTTCCCCGCGCCATTGCCGCCAATCAGCGTCACCACTTCGCCTTCTTCGACATCCAGCGAAATGCCTTTTAGCGCATGAATTTTGCCGTAATAGGTGTGAATATCATGGACTTCCATCAAGCTCATGATGCCGTATCCTCTTCTTCCACCATCGCACCCAGGTAGGCTTCGATGACCCTGGGATCACGCTGGACGTAGCTCGGCGTGCCTTCAGAGATTTTTGCTCCGTAGTCCATCACGCTGACCTGATCGGAAATAGTCATCACCAGCTTCATGTCATGCTCGATTAAAAAGATGGTCAGGTCGCGCTCATCACGCAGACGCCGGATAAAGTTCATCATGACATCGGTTTCGTTGGGATTCATCCCGGCGGTAGGCTCGTCGAGCAACAGCAAAGATGGCTCAGACGCCAGCGCGCGCGCAATTTCCAGCCGCCGCTGCATCCCATAAGGCAGGTTTTCCGCCAGCAAATCGCCAGAACCCTCCAGGCCGACGTAATCCAGCAGCGCCATCGCCTTCTTGAGCGATTCGCGTTCTTCTTGATACATCGGTCGTGTTCCAAAGATTGACCCTAACGGCGTTGATTTTAACTGCGTGTGCATACCGACCAGGATATTTTCCAGGACCGTCATGCCACTAAACAAGCGGATATTCTGATAAGTCCGGCTGATGCCATGCTTGGCAATTTGATCAGGACGCAAGCCCTTGATCGAGTGGCCTTTGAAGCGAATATCGCCTTCTTCTGGTTCGTAGAAGCCAGTCACGCAATTGAAAAACGTGGTTTTCCCCGCGCCATTTGGGCCAATCAAACTGGCAATCATGCCGTGTTTGATCTGCAAACTCACATTGCGAACAGCGGTTAATCCGCCGAAGCGTTTAACAATCGACTGTACATCAAGCAGCAATTCATCCATAACTCACCTCTGGCGATGTTTGCTGGTCGCCGGAAGCAGACTCTTCGCGCTCAGCTTCAACTTTCTGAGATAGACGCCTTACGGGAGGCGGAACCAGCCCTTCTGGGCGAAGCAGCATAGTGATGACCAGCAGCACACCAAATGCCAGCAAACGATAATCTTGTAATTCACGAAGTACTTCCGGCAGGCCGATAAGCATTAAGGAGCCTACCACCACGCCAGGGATCGACCCCAGGCCGCCAATAATAATCAAACTGAGCACATTGATTGACACCAGCAGCGTAAAGCTGTTGGGAAAAATACCCTGCAACCAGGCTCCGAAGATCGCCCCGCCAACACCGGCCAGTGTGGAACTAATGCCAAAGGCCAGCAGCTTGTTGCGCACCAGATGGATTCCCATTGCCTCAGCCACATCTTCGTCGGCCCGGATTGACCGCCAGGCACGTCCCAGACGGGTACTTGCCAGACGATAGACGACGGCAGCAACCAGCAAAGTACTGAACAATATCAGATAATAGACATTGTTGGCATTGCCGAAGCCGATATTGATGTGTCCAACGATTGGCAGCGTCACATCAATCACCGGCTGCGGAATCGGGGAAATACCCTGTGCGCCACCTAGTAGGTCGCTGAATTCACTTGAGAGCAGCAGCCGATTGATAATCTCGCCAAATCCCAGCGTCACAATCGCCAGATAATCACCACGCAGCCGCAGTACTGGTACACCGAGCATCGCACCAGTCAGCCCCGCAGTCAGCGCGGCCAGCGGCCACGCCTGCCAGAACGTCATTATTCCGGTGCAGACCGTATTGACGTTGTCAGCATTGATGTCAGATGGCGCAACCCCACCGCAAGTCAGCAAACTCGGTGTGGTCATCAGGCCCATCGCATAAGCACCAATCGCAAATGATGCTACAAAACCCAGGTCCAGCAAGCCTGCATAGCCAACCATTACATTCAGACCAATGCCCATGATGATGTATAGACCAACCAGATCAAATACACTGGTGATGTATTGCCCCAGGAAAACAGGCGCAATCAACATCACGATCAGAGCAAATATCATGATGAGACGTTGAGTGGTTCGTTTCTCGGTCAGGGTATATGAATCAAAATGATAATCCGCCCGTTTGCCGAGCAGCGGAATCAACGTAGACGCTGCAAAGATAATCGCGAGAATGACCAGCGCAGTCACCAGATTCATACGATCCTGTGCATTCAAAATCCCCAGGACCAGCAAACCTGTCAGGAAGAAGAGCATTCCATCATGCATACTGCGCGCTGCACCAACCGATAACATACCAGCCAGCCCAACAACACCAAATATGACCAGTAGTCCGATCAAGTTGTTATTCAACACACGTGGTGCGCTACCAACACCGGCCAGAAAGTCAGGCTGTCCGGTCAATAGTGCGATCACGATACCGCCAACCACGCCAACAGCCACACCCAGCCCTACGCGCAATAGCAGATCACCATGCACACGTGAGCCAACAAGATAGGCCAGCAGGAATACCAGCATCAACGCTAACGAATCCGGTAACGCAATAATGTTGACAAGCTGATTTTGCAGCAGGCCGATCACACAGGTAAGGGCGACACTGACAAAAATAAGGCGGCGCAGCTTGATAGGAAGCGCAAAGGACAATCCTGCCAATCCCCCCACCACGGCGCTAAACACCAGCAGACTCAGAATGCCTGCCGTGATATCTTCCTGCCCAAGCATGAGCGTGGTGGCAGAAAGATCGCTCACGTTAGGAAAAACGAAACTCATATCGATGCTGCCGTTGAGCAAAGTCAAAATTGCCAGCGCCACACCGACAATCAACCCACCGAGCGCACCATTTATAATCAGAGCGATTAAGCCAGATTGAGCATCGGCAATTCGTGCAGCGAGATAGCCGGTTGCAAAGACCAGCAGCAAAAGAATCACGGTACTGAGCATCAGCACATTATTGATGACTGCCACATCATCAAAGGAGGAAAAGACGCCGGTCAGCGCGAGGATAATCGCGATAACCGCAGCGTATATTCCATAACGCACACTTTCTCTGTTGGTCATCACGCCTTTTTCTCCGAGAGCACTTCACCGAAAATCCCGGTCGGGCGGAAAATCAAGACCAGCACCAGCATTCCAAAAGCGATAACATCCTCAAGTTGTGAGGGGATGCCAAGCAGCGACGGCGCGATCGACTCGATCATGCCGAGGAATAATCCCCCGAACATCGCGCCGGGGATGCTGCCAATACCGCCCAGAACCGCCGCCGTAAATGCTTTGATGCCCGGCGTAAAGCCCATAAACGGCGTGACCTGACGGTTGTAAAGCGCGAACAAAACCGCAGCAGCACCAGCCAGCGCCGCCCCCAAAACGAAGGTGATGACGATGACACGATCCACGTTAATCCCCATCAGCGCCGCTGTATTTTTATCTTCAGCGACCGCACGCATGGCTTTTCCAGTGCTGGTACGCTGGACAAAAAACCAGAGGATACCCATCAGAGTGAGTGCCACGAAGAATACAATGAAATACAGTGGGCGAATACGCAGTTCCAGAGATTGGCCTAAGAACGAGAACTGGACCTCGTAAATGCCCCGGATAACATCCAACCCTTGACATACAGTCGCGCCATCCACCAGTGCGCATTCTTCGTGAAATACACTGGGCAGCACATAAAGATGCAGGTCAGGGTAAGTCCGTGTCGCTCCCCCAAATAAACGTAGAAACAACTGCTGCAACGTAATTGACGCGCCAATGGCAGTAATCAACGGCACGAGGCGTGGTGCGCCACGTAGAGGGCGATAGGCAATCCGCTCTAACAAGACCGCAACCACAATGGAAGCAACCACACCTACCAACAATGTCAGTGCCAATGCCAGCGCGGGCTGACTTGCCAGAACGCCATTGCGTTCCAGCGCGGTAATTGCAAAAAAACCAATGTAGGCACCACTCATGAACACTTCGCCATGGGCAAAGTTGATCATAAAGAGGATGCCATATACTAAGGTATACCCAAGAGCGATAAGCGCATAAATACTGCCCTGAGCCAATCCAAAAATGGACAGTCTGAGAAGGCGTTCCAGCGTAAACCGGCTTTCTTCGGGATGTGTAATGTTATACCCCGCAACATAAAGTAGAACGATGAGCAGCACCGAACCCACAGCATAAAGAAAAAAGCGAATGGTATCCTTCCGAATCCAATTCCATGCTTTGGCCAATAGACTGGGTTGTGAGGTCATGCTCGGCGCGTCCGAGGCCATAGATCCCCCTGTAAAAGAACATGTAACGTTCGATAAATAACCGCAGAGGTGGGCAAAAGCCCACCTCTGCATAGATTACCAGATAATAGATTGTCTGGCGATGTTATCGTTACTCAGAAGCCTCTTCAGTAGCCTCTTCCGTGGCTTCCATCTCATCCATGGCTTCCTCGGTCGCTTCCATCGTGGTCTCATCGGCAGCGGCTGCGCCAACCTGGACAAACTCACCACCCTCCGCCTGGAAGAACCCAATACCACCGGTCGCGCAGTTACCCGTGCCATCGCAAGACAGTTCGCCTGTCAGGCCTGCAACAGGTTCGTCAGAGCCATAGGCGCGAATGTATTCCTGCAAAGCAGCGCGGTCCACAACCAGATCCCCGTTGTCATCGATTGTGCCGACGGCTTCAATCGCATCGAGAACCATATTGGCAGCATCATAGCCATAGGCATGATACGGACCGGTCGGTTCCAGACCATACTCATCTTCGTACTTGGTCAGGAATTCAGTATAGGCATCGCTCTCAGCAGCGACTGCGGAGGAAGCATAAGTGCCTTCTGCTGCCGACCCTGCCAAGTTAATGTATTCCGATGTCAGGATACCATCCGCACCCATGAACGGTACATCATCCAGACCCGCATCTGCACGCTGTTCGGCCAGACGTGCTGCTTCTGCCGGGAACCCGCCGAAGTAAATCAGACCAGGATCGCTATCTGAAATATCATCGAGCAGATTGCGGAAGTCTGTGTCACCCACAGTCACCTGACCAGTGGCGACAATCTCACCGCCCAGCTCTTCAAAGCGTTGAGTCAACACTTCTACCAGACCCTCACCGTAGGGGCTGCCATCATGGATCGTGGCGATCTGCGTAATACCCAGTTCGTTGTAGATGAACTCTGCTGCCACAGCGCCTTGCAGCAGGTCGCTTGGGGCGGTGCGGTTGAAGCTGCTGAAATCATTCAGATCCGGGGCCGTGCAGCTGGAGCTGATACTGGTATAACCGGCATCATCGAAGATTGGGCCTGAAGCACGGCACGCGCTGGAGCAGGTTGGACCGACCACAGCCACGATGCTGGAGTCAGACACGAAGCGGTTGGCAACTGCCTGACCACCTTCAGCGCTGCACTGGTCATCCTGGACATCCAATTCAACAGCGAACTCCTGGCCGTCAACGGTCACGCCACCGCGCTCAGCAATAGCGATCTCGACACCACGCTGAATATCCTCACCCAGCGGAACCAGACCCTCACCACTGAGAATGGTCGCAAGACCAATTGTGATCGCATCATCCGGTGACACCATCACACTGCTGCCCATCTCGGCCATCATCTCTTCAGTGGCTTCCATGGCAGCTTCTTCGGTCGGCTCTTCGGTCATCTCAGCCATCATCTCTTCGGTGGCTTCTTCAGTTGGTTCTTCAGTCATGGCTTCTTCGACCATCGCCTCTTCGGTCGGCTCTTCGGTCATCTCAGCCATCATCTCTTCGGTAGGTTCTTCGGTTGGCTCTTCAGCCATAACCTCTTCAGTCGGTTCCTCAGTCATGGCTTCTTCAGTAGCCATTTCTTCGGTCGCTTCCTCGGTAGCGACTTCCGCCATTTCCTCAGTGGCCTCTTCGGTCACATCAGCCATGGCAACTTCAACACCTTCTTCAGTCGCCTCTTCGGTAGCCATTTCTTCGGTCGCTTCCTCAGTAACGACTTCCGTCATTTCTTCGGTGGGCTCTTCAGCGACTTCAGTTTCTTCTACAGCTTCTGCCTCAGTTGGTTCGAGTGTAGGAGCCTCCGTGGGTGGTACCGATGTGGGTGTGGCTGTTGGCTCGGCAGGCGAGCATGCTGCCACAACGAGCAAGAAAATAGCTAACATTGTCAAAATAGAACGGTATTGTTTCCTTGGCATACCTCTGTGTCCTCCTGATTGAGAAGAAAACAATGCGAATAATCGGGCCATATCCGTAGACATCACCCGTTACATCCTCAGATTCAGTCACTTGCGGTAAATGCTAACGCCGTTGAATATTAGCACTTACTACTAGTTTCTCGCAAATTTATAAACTTATTTTTCGATTGATTGACCACTAATCTCACGCAAGGCTAATGAAGTGTTCAAATTGCTGCGTTGGACACTGCGGTCGATACGCTTGACTAGCCCGGTTAACACATCTTTCGGGCCAACTTCGATAAAATGGTTGGCCCCTGCCGCAATCATCGCACGGACAGACTCAGTCCAACGCACAGGTTGGGTAAGTTGTGTCGCCAGTTCATGGCGAATGGACTCTACATCGGGGAGCGTCATCGCGCTGATATTTGCATAAATTGGTATTTGCGGAGTCCGAAAATTGATCTCCGCTAAAAATTCGCGAAAGGCAGCCGCCGCAGGTTCCATCAGCGGAGAATGGGAGGCAATACTGACTGCCAGCCGTATAGCACGCTTCGCACCTGCTTGTTGCGCTTTCTCCAGAGCAACAGCAATGGCATCATCGTTACCGGAAATAACCAGTTGTCCCGGGCAGTTATCATTCGCTACGATGACATTACCAGAAGTTTCCGCGCTGGATTGCTCACAGATGTCTGTTACCACATCTACATCCAGCCCTAGAATGGCGGCCATGGCTCCAGGATTCTGTTCTCCAGCTTCTTTCATTAGCCGGCCACGTTCACGAACCAGGCGTA
>JAIOHN010000605.1 GCA_019912985.1 Anaerolineae bacterium
CGTTATTCCGAACGTATAAAACAGGGGGGGTATTGTTATTGTTTCCTGAATCTTGCACAAACGCTTGATGCTATTTTAGAAACCCTTATTAATAAATGTAAAGTGTGAACGCATTTAGTCCTAAATTTAATTAACAGAAAGCAAATGAGTCATAAAAAAGATTTGTCTGAAAGAGATATATGCACTCAGTTTATCCTGCCTGCGTTTGTCAAAGCCGGATGGGATGTTGAGAAGCAAATCCGGGAAGAGGTCTTTTTTACCGACGGACGAATCTTTGTTAAAGGCAACAAGACCACCCGGGGGAAAAGAAAGCGCGCTGATTTTATCCTCTACCTCAAGCCGAACATTCCTATCGCTGTTATTGAAGCAAAGGACAACAATCATTCCGTAGGAGCCGGATTACAGCAGGCATTAAGTTATGCAGAGATACTTGATGTTCCGGTAGCATTCAGTTCAAACGGCGACGGCTTTATACAACACGACCGCTCCGGTTTCTCCGAACAAATTGAGAAGGAATTGTCTTTGATGGCTTTCCCTCCCCCCGATGAGCTTTGGAAGCTGTACAAGAGATATAAAAACATAGAAACTCCCGAACAGGAGGAGATTGCGTCTTTTGACTATTTCTTTGACGGCTCTGGACGGTCGCCTCGTTATTATCAACAGATTGCCATTAACCGGACAGTGGAAGCCATCGCCCGCGGGCAGAATAGAATCCTTCTCGTGATGGCTACCGGAACGGGAAAAACCTATACCGCTTTTCAGATAATATATCGGCTTTGGAAAAATGGACGCAAAAAGAGAATACTTTTCCTGGCAGATCGTAATGTGCTTATCGATCAAACCAGGCGCAATGACTTTAAACATTTCAAAGACCGCATGACCGTTATCAGAAAGAAAAAGATTGACAAGGCGTTTGAAATTTACCTTGCCCTATATCAGGGGTTAACGAACTACAATGAAGACAAGGATGCGTACAAGGAATTCCGCCGTGATTTCTTTGATCTTGTGGTTGTTGATGAGTGCCATCGGGGAAGTGCGGCTGCCGACAGCGCATGGCGGGCGATACTTGATTATTTTCGTTCCGCTACACACATCGGTCTTACTGCAACGCCGAGAGAAACAAAGGAAATATCGAACATAGAATACTTCGGCGATCCGGTTTATACCTATACACTCAAACAAGGTATTGAAGATGGATTTCTAGCCCCTTACAAAGTCATTCGGGTTGGTCTTAGTACTGACCTTGAAGGCTGGCGTCCTGAGGCTGGCAAAAAAGATAAGGACGGCAACGAGGTTGAGGACCGTATTTATAACATCAAAGACTTTGATAGAAATTTGGTGATTGATGAGCGAACGAAGATTGTCGCTGGGAAAGTGTCGGAGTATTTAAGGAAAACCAACCGGTTTGACAAAACAATAATTTTTTGTGTGGATATTGAACACGCCGAGCGCATGAGGCAGGCAATTGCTATTGAAAACCCTGACCTCACGCTTGAGAACTATAAATATGTCATGCGCATTACCGGTGATGATGAACAGGGTAAACGCGAAGTGGATAATTTCATAAACCCTGAAGAGCGTTATCCGGTTATCGCTACCACGTCGAAATTGATGACCACCGGCGTTGATGCGCAGACTTGCAAATTGATTGTACTTGATTCAAACATCAGGTCTATGACCGAGTTTAAGCAGATCATCGGACGCGGGACTCGTATTAATGAAGAGTATGACAAGACATATTTTGCCATTATGGACTTCCGCAATGTAACGGATCTTTTTTCGGATCCCGATTTCGATGGCGATCCGGTTATGGTACGTGAAGTTAAAGGCGAAGAAGAATTAACGGATCAGGATATTCATCCCGAAGAAGATCAGGAGATTATTGACCCGGAAACCGGCCAGCCGGTGGATTTTGAAGAAATAACGGCTGAATATCCCACACAACCGGCAATCATACAAGGCGGTGAAATTGTATCTGACCCCCGGCAAAAAATATATGTGGCCGGAGTGGATGTTTCGGTGTTAAACGAGCGGGTTCAGCATCTGGATGCAAATGGCAAACTTATCACCGAAAGCCTCAAAGATTACACAAGAAAGAATATCTTACAGGAATTTCAGTCTCTTGACGATTTCCTTGCCCGATGGAACAGCGCTCATAAGAAGAAAGCGGTTATAGAAGAATTAGAATCGCATGGAATTATTCTGGAGAATCTGCTGGTAGAGGTGAAGAAAGATTTGGATGTCTTTGACCTTATCTGCCATATTGCGTGGGACATGCCAGCGCTTACCCGGCGGGAGCGCGCCGAAAAGGTAAAGAAGCGCAATTATTTCACGAAATACGGGGAGAAAGCGCATAGGGTTATTGAGGCGCTCCTGGATAAATATGCCAATGAAGGTATTGAAAATATAGAAGATCTTGCAGTTTTGAGAATAGAACCGTTTAATCAAATCGGAACACCCACGGAAATCGTGCAGATTTTCGGCGGGAGAGAGCAGTATCTTCATGTTATTGAAGAGCTGGAAAACGAGCTTTATGCCGTGGCTTAAAATGCCTCTCACAGAGAACACAAAGCGCACGGAGACAGAATAATGAATGAGAGAAACAAGATGAAAAATATTGGAAACATTATAAAAACATTACAGAACATTATGCGCAAGGATCCGGGCGTGTCCGGAGACGCACAGCGAATTGAGCAGTTGGGTTGGATGATCAGTCTCAAAATCCTTGATGATAAGGACAAAGAACTGGAACTTCTCAATGATAAATATACTTCCCCTATGCCAAAGAAATTACAATGGCGCAGTTGGGCGGCTGATGACGAGGGCATGACCGGCGATGAGCTTAAGGAGTTTATTGATAGAAAATTGATTGCCCAACTGAAAAACCTTGATGTAAGTTCCGGCAATAAGCGTGTCCTCATTATCCGCGAGATATTCGACGGCACCAATAACTACATGAAGAATGGCACTATAATTCGTCAAGTTATCAATCAACTCAACCAGATCGACTTCAATAAGACCGAAGACCGTCATGTCTTTGGCGATATCTACGAAACTATCTTGCGCGATCTTCAAAATGCGGGAAATTACGGAGAGTTTTATACCCCCCGCGCCCTGACAGAGTTTATTACGGAAATGATTAACCCCCGGTTAGGAGAAAAGGTGCTGGACCCTGCCTGCGGCACCGGCGGATTCTTAACCAGCGCGATAGAAAATATCCGTAAACAGGACATCAAAGGGGTTGATGACCTCAGGGCGCTTGAAAAAAACATTCACGGTATGGAATTTAAACCGCTTCCCTTTATGTTGTGCGTCACCAATTTAATCTTGCACGATATTGAAGTGCCGAATGTGGATTATACCGACAGCTTAGACCGCGAATACACCTCTATCGGCCAGAAAGGCCGGGTGGACGTCATCCTTGCCAATCCTCCGTTTGGCGCCTCGGTTACCGACGGGGCAGAAACCAACTTTCCCCAAAACTTTCGTACCACAGAAAGCGCCGATCTTTTCTTAATGCTCATGGTACGGTATTTGAGAGACGGAGGCCGTGCCGGCATCGTTCTGCCGGATGGTTCACTAACCGGAGACGGTGTAAAACAACGCATCCGCCAGCACTTGCTGGAAAACTGCAATCTGCACACCATCGTTCGTTTGCCAAATTCAGTCTTTCAACCATACGCCAGCGTTGCCACGAACCTGCTCTTTTTTGAAAAAGGCAAGCCTACCAAAGAAATCTGGTACTGGGAACACAAACTGCCCGAAGGTATTAAGGCATACAGCAAGACGAAGCCGATTCAGAAAAGCGAGTTTGATGGCCTTAAGAAGTGGTGGAAGAAGCGCAAAGAGAATGAACGGGCATGGAAGGTGTCTATTGATACGATTGCTGCAAACGGCTATAACCTCGACATTAAAA
>JAIOHN010000606.1 GCA_019912985.1 Anaerolineae bacterium
ACACCGCGCTTGGCGATCTGCCATTTCTGGCGCGACATCTGCTGATTCTGCTGGTGGTGGGCATCCCCGGTGTGGTTCTGATCGCGCCAATCATGCTGATTCTGCCAATATTCGTCGCCATGATGCTGACCTACAGCCTCAAGCACTGGCTGGTGTGGCGCGGTATCAGCGACGCCACGCTGCGCGAAACATGAGTCAGGCCATAACGTCTATACAAATAAGCGACCAACCGCCACTTTAAGGCCAATATTTGTTGCAGGATCACTTGAAGCACGGTATATCTTGTATAGACCTTTGAACTATAAATGTCCAGAACTCTATTGCGAAGGGGAAATTTATGTCTCACAAACGCAAAATCGTTTTGCTGTTGGTGTTGAGCCTGTCTCTGTTGGCACTCACCAGCGTCCAGGCGCAGGATGAACAGGTGACGATCCGCGTCATCGGTCTGCGCGTCACACCGGAAGAAGCTGGCAGCCCGCTTGATCTGGCCCGCCAGGAAGTCATCGCCAATTTCGAAGAAGCCAATCCAACTATTGACATTGATCCGATTGAAACCCCGCCGGACTTCGACACCCAGCTGCTGGTTGACCTGGCCGCCGGGACCGCGCCTGAAGTGTGGTATCAGGACGCCTCCACCGCCGCCCGGCTGGTTGATACCGGCAACATTCTCGACATGAATGTCTGCCTCGACCTCGTGCCAGAATTGACACTGGACCGCTTCTCACCGACATTCCTCGGTATTCACCAGCGCGACACTGGCGAAATCTGGGGTCTGCCCGATGGTGGTACGCCGATGGTCATGTATTACAACCCCGAGGCGTTTGAGCGCGCCGGTGTTGACCTGCCGACCTCCGACTGGACGTGGGACGAATTTCTTGATGTGGTGCAGCGCCTGACACTGGACAGCGAAGGCCGCAACAGCCTCGATCCTGATTTCGATGCCGAAAACGTCATGCAGTGGGGCTTCCGCGTGCGCCAGTACATCTTTGAGTGGATTTACTGGGTGTGGGCCAATGGCGGCGATGTGATTTCACCAGATGGCAGCACCGTGGATGGCTATCTGAATTCGCCAGAATCCATTGAAACCATCACCTTCCTGCGCGATCTGATCACCGAGTACGGTGTGGCACCAGAGCCTTCAGCGCTGGACCAGATCAACCAGCAGTTCGGCTTCCTCACCGCTTTCCTTCAGGGTGATGTCGCCATCTTCCCGCGTGGTCACTGGGAAATGGTTGGCCTGCTGGGCAACGAAGCATACGAGCCGGGCCGCGTGGCTGTGGTCGGTAATCCTGTCAAAGAGGCAGACGCCACCGTCATCTACGAATCCGGTTGGTTCATCAACAAAGCGGTTGAGGACGATCCGGCCAAACTGGAAGCAGCTTGCAAGTTCGTCACCACCCTGACCGATGTGCCGTTCCAGAGCACCAAGGTGATCACCGGCCTCGAGATTTCGGCCAATGCCGAAGCGGCTCAGAACTCGGTCGAAGAGTCGAGCTATCCTGAAATCGAGCAGGTTTTCGTGGACGAAGTCGCCAATGGCCGCCGTCCGTATGGTTCGATCTATGCCAACTGGCCCATCGTGGAACAAGCGATTGACCTGATGATGGAAAATATCCTGGCTGGCGGCGACATTGAAGAAGAAGTCGCCCTGGCTGTTGAGGAGATTGACCGCGAATTGGCACGCGCACAGCGCGACTCGTAAGTTTTTTGCAAACCACGTAGGGACACGGCTCCGCATCCGCAGGGACCGTGTCCTTATATGTTTCCCCGGAGGACTTCATTCATGAGTTCAGTCAGCGCATCGGCGGTTCCATCCAGGGCCGCATCGCGCAATTTGTGGCAGCGCTTCTGGTCGCGCAGCAACGAGCGCATCGGCTATATGTTCATCCTGCCATCCCTCCTGCATATCATCGTCTTCGCCTTTATCCCACTGGCGTTCAGCTTCTTTCTGTCGTTTACCGATTGGCGCGGCACCAATTTTTACAGTGCGCCGTGGATCGGCCTGGAGAATTACCAGTTCCTGCTGGAAGACCGGCGTTTCTGGAATGCGATGCAGAATTCGCTCTATTACACTGTGCTGGCGGTGCCTCTGGGCATGGCGGTCAGCCTGCTCGTCGCCCTGGTGATGAACCAGAAGCTGCGCGGGGTGTATGTGTTCCGCACGCTGTTCTTCATGCCGGTGATTTCATCGTGGGTGGCCGTATCGGTGGTCTGGATTACAT
>JAIOHN010000607.1 GCA_019912985.1 Anaerolineae bacterium
CGTCTGCGCCCATTTGTGGTGTCGCTCATCTGCACCACAATCGCCTGGTGGGTGCTGCGTTTCATGGGCGCGCCCTCCGTGCTGCCACTGTTTGCACTTTTCAGCTTGGTCCAGATTGCGGTCATTGCCCTGGTCACGCTCGTCTGGCAGATCAGCATGCATGCCATGAGCATCAGTGGTGCGGTGGTCGCAGCGTTCGTGTTTTTTGGATTGATTCCCGCTTTACTGCTGCTGCCGCTGGTCATTCTGGTTGGTGCAGCACGCCTCAAACTTCAGCGGCACACACCGGCACAGGTCATCGCTGGGATTGCCGTGGGTGTATTGGTGCCTATCATTCTGTTCGCCGTGATCTACACCGCGCCATTTGTTTACCTCGTCCAACCCGGCGCTTAATTTATGGTTCTGGCGTCGCCACGCTGGCTGTAGCAGTGAGGATGGCTTCCACGGTCTGCTGGTAAGGTGCGTAGAATGTCGCGCTAGCAGCCGCTGTCTGGGTCGCGTTGGCGATGGCCTCGACATTAGGTGTCGGAAACGCATCTGCCACGGTAGGCGTGGCCGTCAGTCCTGGATCGTAGATGACCTGGGTACTCGAGATGATACTTCGTCCCTGGTCATCACACATCTGCACGTAGATCGTCTGTAAACCTGGTTCGTCTGGCAAAGTCAATGCGATTTCATTTTCGTAGGATCGCCATCCTAACTGCGGATCGAAGTTGCAAGCCAATGTCGCCTCGCTGTTGGAGATACGCAGATATTCCACCCCACCGATAATGTCTTCGCTGCCAAAACGATTTATGCGCTCATCGTGGACATACAAAATGACATCCCTTGTCTCGACCTGTGTGACGATCTCACTGATTTCCGGCAGCTGCGTGACCACCACTGGCAGGACATTGGGCTGTGCAGCAAACACGATCACATAATAATAGCGCTGTGTGACCTGATTAAAGTCGGCAGCAATACCGATCTCGCGATACAGCGGACTGAACACTGGCAGCAGGGTCTCCCCCTCGCGGATCATGCGACGACTGCGCAAATCTGTCTGGTTGTAATTGCGGTACCAGTAATCAATGACCTGCTGCGGGTTAAAGTCGCGGATAATTAACGGCACAAAATCTACGACGTAACCTTCAGGATAGCGCTGGTAGCCATACTCAGTCAGCAGCGTATCAAAGTTCTGCCCATCACGCGTCAGAAACACATCCCCCAACCCGTTAATGGGACGTGTCTCCAGATCACTGACATAGAAATCAGCGATCTGATTAAGGATCGGATTAGGCACCAGATGAACCAGATTTTCCCGCAGACGAGAGCGATTAATCTGGTTCAGGATGAACATCTCGTCCGGCGACAGGGCTATAACGTCTTCCTCCTGCGCGCCAGCTACAGGAACCATCCACAAAAGCGCCAGCAGCAGAAACAACCCAAATCTCAAAGGCATCAATCAGTTCTTTCTGCCCATCACAAGGACATAATAATGTTTGCCAGTTGCCACAGAACGTGTCCAGTCAAACCCCACAAGATCATAGCGTGTCTGTACGTCTTCGTCGCCGCGCTTGCCAATCTCATCAATCAATTCACTGAGGGGCATCGGGCTATCCGTAATTTTCACGAACATCTCGACTTCGCCCTCAAAACCAGCGGCAGCCGCGATCTCCTGAACACTGCGCCCTTCCAGGTCACGGTATTCGTTATATGGCTCTGACAGCGGGCGTGAACGCAAATCGCTGACATGACGATCTGCAATTGTACTGAGGATTGGATCAGACGTGAGCGGTGCATAGCCGTTTTCCTGCCGCCAGGCGTTGATCGCATCCAGCGTAATCGGTGCAACCACCGTCTGCGTGGGAGGGGTGCTGGAAGGCATTATCATTGATGGCGAGAGCGTCACCGTGACCGGTGGATTATTGGCGGAGCGCAGCAGCGGCAAAATGCCCAGCAGCACAACCAGGACCGCAGCCAACACCCCCACCAGGCCAACCCACCGCCATCGCCCTGTGCGCGAGGTTCGCCGCAGAGTTGGATGATCCACAGCGATTTCCCCATAGACCAGGGCCTGTTCAATCGCCTCAACAACGTGCTCAAATTCAGCATCTGTGGCGTTTACCATCTGCAAAGCATTGATGATGATATGCTCGGAACCATCAGTACCATCAATCTGCACCGGGATAATCTGCTTCCCCCGGCTGTGGGCAAATGTCAGTTCATCTCGCACCCAACGGGACTGGAGCGCGTTGGCGCTCCAGATCACAATCATCGTATCGGCTTCCAGGATGTTTTGCTGAATCGCCTGCAACCAGGCATCACCGCCATGCAAGCCGGTGCGGTCCATCCACACCCGATGTCCGGCGGCTTCCAGGGTGCCGTGAATGAGATCAGCGTAGTTTTTATCCTGGCTGGAATAGCTGATAAAGACTTTCGACATGGTCGATACACAAGTCCTGGCGTACAGATGCTTTTATTGTACTCGGATTATC
>JAIOHN010000608.1 GCA_019912985.1 Anaerolineae bacterium
CTGCCGTCAAAGATGACATACCAGGCGCTTTCGTCAATTGGGGTGTCCATACCGTCCAACAGTGTCCACAGATCGTCGGGCCGCAAAAGAATGCGATCATCAAAGAACTTGGGTGGGAAAATCCAGGCTGGATCACTGGCGTTGACTGGCTCCCACAAGGCAACGATTTCCAGGTTTACCGGGTCATGTCCCGATGTCTGGGCAGTGAGTACATCGCCCACCTGCACACCCATATTAAACAGCATTTTCTCCGAAATCATGACCGGGATGGCATCTTCGTTTTGTGGCTCTGAGGGCCATTCCCCAGAGATGATACGGATTTGTTCATCTGCACCTTCAAGGATGCTGAGGGTGAAGGTTCCCAGGGCCTGATTCGTTTCCAGGCGGGTGGCCCATGCGCCACCGCTGATATAACGCACCTGGCGCCTGGCAGGCATTTCGAGAATTTCGGGCAAGCGGTTCTGAATCGCGGCAGTCGCGCTGGTGACATCATCACGACCGATATTGCCCTCCCAGGCCCCTAGATAGCGAAAACGGAAGGCGTAAGGCGGATCGGTCAGGCGCGATTCCAGAAGGCCCGTGTTTACAGCGTCGATATAAAGCGAGATGCTAAGCGCGAGGATGGTCGCCGAGGAGAGGCCGATTAACGTCCACAGCACCAGGATACGGTGTTGCCACATCCGCTCCAGGGTGAAAATCAGGGTGTCAAATACTCGGAACATTTAATCGACCTGTTTTACATTGAAAATTACAGGTTTCAGACTCACCGTTGTAATGCGTAATACCATAATCTGTTATGGTTAGGCGGTCAAGACCGTTTCACACTTTATACTGTGTACGCATTTGCGCGCAAAAAGTTTGATATTGGTGCCGGGCATTTATGTCCAGCACCGTGTTGCTACCCGATTGTTGGATCTACAGAGGTCGCGCACTGCTGGAACTGCTGGAAATACTGGCGCTGCTCGTCGATGCTGCCTTCAGTCAAAGGTGCAATGTTGTCTATGCAGGTCTGATATTCCTTTGCATAAGCTTCGGCCTGGGACAGTTCCAGATCCAGATCGGCGTCTTCAAGTACATAGCGGTCGAAAGCGCGGTTTAGCCAGTTTTGCGGCCAGATCGTTCGCGCATTGCCAAAGCCGCTGGGCATTTCGATGACGCCCGGCTGCTGGAGGATATTATCGACCTGATCATAAAGGTTCGCGGTTTGCGGGTCGAGGGTGGTTGCCAGCGAACGGCTGGCGGGCATTGCGGAGAACAGCTCGGTGTGGCGCGAAATAGTCTTAAGCCAACTGTAGCAGGCATCGGGACTCTGGGTGTTGGCGCTGATGTAACCGGTGCCGATGTCATAAGCGATTGGGGTGTACTGGCTACCAGATGGATATGTGGTCAGCCCAAAGTTCGTCGCTCCATCCTGACGGTTCTGGAGGATGTTGAGCGCGTTCAGTGAGAATGTCGTAATCGCGCTGGCACTATCGCCACCCCCAATGGAAAAGATTGCGCGGCCCGGTCCACTACCTGTGCCAAGCTGGTTGTATTCGATGAGCCCAGATTTTGCGAGATCCAGCACCTGGCGAATGGCTTCTACAGATGCAGGGTTCGTGAAGTTGATGGCTGGTGGGTCGGTTCGATAATCGAGTGGCAGACCGCCGAAAGCGATAATGAGCGACATGATGTAATCACTGCCACTAACCCCAGGCACAAAAGGCGTTTCGCCAGTGGCGTCATTGATGCGCTGCAGCGCATCGACAAATGCATCCACAGTCCAGCCGCTTTCTGGTGCCGGTACACCAGACATGGCGAGGATGTCGCTGTCGTAGCGCAAAATTTCTGGCTGGACGGTGATGGGATAGGCCCAGGTTTTATTATCGAACTGAAGCTGGCTCATCACATTGCCAATAATATCGTTTTCGTCAAAGTCGAGATCCGTATCCAGGAAGGGATCAAGGTTGATCAGGCTCGACACATTATCGGCGCTCACGCTGTTGGTGGGCAGATAGAAGCAGTCGTAGGCTTCAGCGAGTGTATCCACAGCCGTATCAAATGGGGTATCGACCACCACCTGACCGACGACCGGATCGCTGGCAACGAAATCGTTCACCACATCCGTCCACTGATTTTCGTCCGAGAAGCCACGGATAAACGAAACCATGCCAAAATTGAGCGAAATTTCACCAGGGGCCAGGACAACTTCTGGCACAGGTGTGGCGACAATGACCGCTGCGTTGGTATCGGCAGCAGTCTGGACATCAGCCACAGCCTGCGCCTCGACTTCGCTGAGCGCAGACGTGGCGTCCAGCCCATCACTCTCCATCAAGCTGATTGCGCTGTTTACGTAATCGAAGAACAACATATCAGAAGCCGAGGCTGCCTGACTGAGCGCTTGATCGACTAATGCCTGATTTTCAGGTGAAAGTTGGATATTAAAGTTGCGCCCTGGCCCCGAATCGTCACTGGTTGGCTCCACACCGGCAAGGCTGTTGCGGGCAGGGATGCTCCCAAAGAGGCTGTTGACCACATCCGGGCTGAAGGTCAGGAACTTTGCAAGCTCATAAGCCTGTTCGGGGTACAGCGTCCCGCTGCTGATAGCGATGCCCTGCACTTCCAGACCAGCGCTGCCGCCAGGCAGCAGTGTGCCGACTGAGGTTGTCTGATTTGGATTATTGCCACCGGGTGGTGATGCCAGGGCAAAGCTGCGCTGTATGCTCATTGGTGGACCATCCTCAGCGCCCCCGCCAATCACGAAGAAACTTGCGCCGCCGCTCAAACCGCTGACTGCGCCTTCGCTGCGTAGTTCAGCCCAGGTGGTCAGCATTTGCGCCAGATCAGGATTTTCCAGCATTGGCTGGATAGGATCCGCGTTGGTATCGGCCAGGTTGCTGCCGAGCAGGCTGCGGAATAAGTATTCGCTGGTGCCAAAATCGAAGAACGCACCCTGCACTTCACCATCGGCATCAGTGGTGGTCAGTGTGCGGACGGCAAAAGCGAAGTCATCTAGCGTCCACGAAGGATCCGGATAGGGCAATCCGGCTTCATCGAAGGCAGTGGGATCGTATACCAGAATATAGACATCGACGGTCAGCGGCAGCGCCCACACACCGCGATCCCACTGGAATGACTGCCACGCCTGGGGAACAAAATCATCTGCGTTCAGAGTGGGGTCGGCGCTGGTTAGCGGGCTGAGGTTGAGAAAATAACCGGCCTGCGTTCCAGCCAGGGACACCGTATCCTGACTAACCAGCAGGACATCTGCGCTGGAAGCGTAATCTTCCAGATCGCTGAGATGGCTTTCCAGGTTGTTGGATGCGGATGCAACATTGGCGTTTGTCGGGACGATCTGAACCTTAATATTGGGATGCTGGGCTTCAAATTCGGCAACAGCGGTTTCAAAGGCATCTTGTGAGAAATCTGATACAGCCAGTGTAATCGTCACGGCGTTGTCTTGGGCAGATAGCGGAATCGCCAGGACGCCCGCCAATGCCACCAATAGCAATATACGTAAGGCTTGCTTCATACGATGATCCTCCGGTAGCCGGTTGTTGGTCACTAGCTGAGTATGGGCAGGACGGATTTCAGCCGGGTTACGACGCGGTTACAAATCCGTAACCACGTCATTGAGGCGTATCGGTTTCCTCGTAAATTGTGAGGGCTTCCTCACCAGTGGCGAGAAGAAGCTCGTTCAGCTTCTGGCCGATATCGAGCAGGCAGGAGGGTCGGGGGCGCTCGTTCAACCGCCACTCGGTCGATGTGTAGATTGCCATCCCGTAAATCAAGCGACCTGCGGGATTGACACCCAGTGCCAGCCCAACCTGCATGGGGATTTCATCGGGGTGAAACAGCCAGCGAATATGCTGCTGTACTTGCGCCCGGCGTTCATCACTGTATTCGTCACAGGCAGCGATTTGCTCCTCCAATGCCTGAATCTCGCCGGTGATGGGGGGCGCAATCAGAGTCGCCTCTGGCAGCGCAGTCAGATTGGCAATGATTGCGGGATCAATGGTGGCTATCACAGAACTGGCTGGCGCAGGTGAGCTGTTCGGCTGATTGCTTATCACCACCACCGCAACCAGAGCCACGACCCCTACAAACGCCAGGCCAAGGCTGATCAGACGGCGATTCGGTTGTGACTTCTTGCGCTTCATTCCGAACTCAGCGAACGCAAATACTGATATAGGTTCTCAATGCCGTTTGGACTGAGGCGTTCAGCAGGGTAGCGATGATCGTTGCCCATGTCACCGCCAGTGCGCAGGAAATCAATAAACTCATCCTGGCTGGCCTCATAGCTAATGAGCGCGGAACCCGCATCAGTACCTTCGCCCTGGTCACCGTGGCAGGTGCCGCATTCTAATGCGACGTAGCGGTCACGTCCGCGCTCGACCATTTCCGGGTCCAGCGTGATACCCTCCTCACCTGCGGTTTCGGTTTCCGCCATAGCTGTCGCCGCGGCCACGGTTGCGACCTCAGGCGCTTCAGTCGGTGGATTAAAGGCAAACGTTGGAAAAGCGGTCGGTGTAATTGTAGGTGTGGCGGTTTCCTGAGGTTCTGCGCCGCCACAGGCACTAATCAACAGCAAGACGCATAATGCGTACAAGCCGAATGTCCATCTTTTGATCATGTTCTCCCCCTGCGTTTATTCAGAACGGGTCACATCCAGGGCTTCTTGCAAGCCATCGCCGACAAAAGAGAAACCCAACATGGTGAGTGCAATCATCAGGGTTGGCAGCAACGCCAGATGCCAGTAGACGCGTATCGTAGTCCCCACACTACCGCCGACCATCTTCCCCCAACTGGCGGTTGGCTCAGTGATGCCCAGGCCCAGGAAGCTCAGACCGGCCTCGGCAAAAATATAGGTGGGAATAGCCAGTGAAAAGGCGATCAGCAGCGGTGAAAATGCGTTGGGGAAAATATGATTGGTGATAATCTGCCGGTCGGTTGCTCCCATCGCACGGGCTGCCGTGACGAATTCATGTTCACGGTTGGCGAGAAACTGCCCACGTGCGATACGTGCCGCGCCGATCCAGGATGTAATCGACAGGACGATGATCACGTTCAAAACGCCTGTCCCGGCGACGCTGAGCAGCAGCAGGGCAAAGATCAAACCGGGAATGCCGGTGCCGATCTCGATGATACGCTGGATGACAAAATCCCAGAGGCCACCTTTATAGCCGGCCAGCGCGCCCAGAGGAACGCCGATGGCGAAAGCAATGACCGGCGCTGTCAACCCGATCAGTAACGAGGTCCGAGCACCAAAAATCAGGCGGGTGAGATAGTCCCGACCCGAGGTATCGGTTCCTAAAGGATGATCTGGATTGGTGAAGGGCAGTACAGGATGGCGAATGGTAAAAAATACACGGTCAAAAGGATAAGGGGCCAGCACATCCGCGAAGGTCGCCAGAAATAGGAGAAAGATGACAATCACTAGGCCGATCATCGCCAGACGGTTGCGCCGGAAGCGCCGCACCGCATCTCCCCACAGGGAGCGGCGTTTGACGGTCGCGACGTCCAGCGAAACAGGTTTGCTCACGAAAGTATTTTGTGCGTCGATGGTTTTGGGTTGGTCTGTACTCATGGTGTGCGCCCCTTAATTCGCGCCTGCGATCCGGATGCGCGGGTCAATCAGGGTATATAAAACATCGGTCACTAAATAGGTCAGGCCCCAGAAGAATGCGATCAGTAATACCAGCGCCATCACCATAGGATAGTCACGCGCAAAAATGCTGGTCACAAAAAATTTACCCAGGCCGGGGATGCCAAAGACGGCCTCAATAAAGAGCGAACCTGTCAGCAGGTCAGGAATGACTGGCAGCAAAACTGTCACCATAGGGATGGCAGCATTGCGCAGTACATGACCGGTCATAATGCGGCGTTCAGACACACCTTTCGCACGTGCTGTGCGAATGTAATCAGCGCTCATGGCATCAGTTACGCTGGCACGGGTGTAGCGAGCGACGATTGCCAGTGGTGCCAATGCGTAAGTAATGACCGGCAAAAAATAGTCCCAGGAAAGGATGGCATTTCCTCCTGGGACGATGGGGCCAATAATCCAATTGCTTTCTTTGCCCCAACCGGCTTGAAAGCCGAAAATAATCAAGAACCAGGTCGCGATCACAAAGCTAGGAATGGTAATGCCCAATGTCGCGACAAATGTAACGCCATTGTCGATCAAGGAATTTCGATAATACGCAGCGACGATTCCAAATGTCAGGCCCAGGCTGAAGGCCAGAATCACCGTGTAAAGGCCGACATGCAATGTTACCGGCCAGACCTGCGCGATGACTTCACGTACGGGGGGATTACCAGCAATGGAGAAAGAATAGCCGAAATCCAGCCGAACGGCATCTTTCAAATAGTTGACATAACGCTCAAAAACAGGTTTATCCAAACCATACTTTGCCAGGATGTTCTGATAGGCTTCCTCGGAAAAACCACGTTCACCCAGGCTAAATGGCCCACCAGGAACGGCATCCATGAGGAAGAAAACGATGGTGGCGACACAAAATAGGACAAATACCAAAGACAATAGTCGCCTGATGATATAACCAGTCATAAATACTCCGCCAGGAAACGTCTAGGGATTGCCACCGGGGAGTTTGATGCTCCCCGGTGTGGTTTCGTGAAAACTGTATGTAAGACGATACAGTCCGTTTATTCAGCAAGACCTGAGTGGTAAGTGTCGTACTCAGTGACGGTGTTATCGATGTAGAGGCTGCTGTACATCCAGTCATTGCCCCACTGCCAACCAGGCAGACCCTGAGAGTTTTCCTCGCGGAAAGCGCCCTGGAGGTAAGGCTGGAACAGATGACCCTGAATACGGTGGTAGAAGAAGACTGCACCCACATCCTCAACCAGAATGCGCTCTGCTTCACGGTAAAGCTCGGTACGACGCGCGGGATCACCCACCAGTGAATTGGCTTCGGTCGCAATTTCGTCGAACTGTGCGTTACGCCAGGAGTGACGGCCATCGGATTTCCACAGCGTTCCAAGCAGGTTCGCCGGGTCCAGATAGTCCATGCCGTAGGACACGCCATAGAACTGGATCGTGGTTGGGCGAGCCAGCAGGCCTTCCATGAAGGTGCTGAATTCCATGTTGTTGACTTCGATATTGACGTTTAAGCATTCGCTGATGGAAGCCGCTGCGGCCACATAACGCGCCTGGACGGTTTCACCTTCACCACGGAGGGCCAGTGTTACATCAGGGAAGCCTTCACCATCAGGATAACCTGCGTCGGCGAGCAGTTGTTGCGCTGCCGGGCAGTCGTATGCCTGGAACTGCTTGAGTTCACCTGTGGTGTCCGAAGCCGGGAAACCAGGGGCGAGCATAGAGTAAGCCGGGACTGCAAGACGCGGACCGATCAGATTGTTGACAATTGCGTCACGGTCAAGCGCCTTGGCAAACGCCTGGCGCACCTGAACATCGTCAAAGGGTGCTGTAAAGGTGTCAAAGCCCATGTAGTCGGTACGGAAGTCACCCGGATTCGAAATGTAGTTGTCATTGTAGATGGGTGTGGAGTCAATCACTTCGAAGTCCGCCGGTCCCAGACGCTCGTAGGGAACCCACTCGACATCGTAATTCTGGAACGCAAGGAAGTAGTTGTCCAGGTTGCTAAACGTGCCGCGCATTTCACGCAGGACAGGCGGGCGGATGCCAGTGTAGTCAGGATTGGCTTCCACGACCACCGTCTCACCAGGGACAAATTCTCTTAAGATGAAGGGGCCGGAGGAAACCGAGGTTGCCGGGTCAAGTAGATAATCCGGGCCAATTTCCTCAAGTGCCTTGGCCTGCAGTGGTGCCCAGAAGAACAGTGTGTTGGGCAGCGGCGGGAAGGGGAACTCGGTCTCCACTTCCAGCGTCAGGTCATCAACCGCGCGTACGCCGATTTCACTGGGGTCCAGTTCGCCAGCCACAACTTCGGAGTAATTCTTGATGATGCCGGACCACATCCAGGTGAAGTCATAAGCACTGGAGGGAGTGGCGGTGTAGCGGTAAGACGCTGCATAGTCCTCAGCGGTTACCGGGGTGCCATCGCTCCACATCATGCCTTCACGCAGGTTAAAAGTCCAGGTAAGGCCGTCTTCGGATGCTGACCAGCTTTCCGCTGCGCCGGGAATCAGATTTAGGTCATTATCCAGGAACACCAGGTTATCGGAGAATTGGTCAGACAGGCAAAGACGCTGATATACAGATACCACCGCTGAGAAGGTTGTCTGGACGTTGGTGGGATCACACAATAGCGTTACCACCTGCATGGAATATGGGGCGGCATCTTCGGGTAACGGACGACCATAGGCGTCGGTCATATCGTCCTGTGCGCTGAGCGCAGGGACGATGCTGGCAAGCAGTATTGCCAGCAGCATTACAATATATACAGGTTTTGCATGGCGCATAAAAGCTACTCCTAATAAATACCTGGAAGGTAGATTACTATTCATTGACCGGTGAGAACGGACAATGTTTCGGAATCTTATACTGTCTTACGACAGTTAGCAAATTCTCACAAGTGTTACAAGTGGAACATATTGACGGTAATTTCATATCGTTATTATGACCAAAAACACCTCCTATAATTTATGCGAGCGTGACATTGGACATAAATTCTATTGAATTACGGCTCGGGCAGCTTCTTCCGCACGGGCGCGGAAGTCCGACATTTCAACCACAGTATGGTTCAGCCGTGCTTCTTCAGCCGCAAACGCCATCAGGTGACTTTCAAGGGACGCGCGGGCCGAGGTCAGGCTGTCATCTGGCTCACCGCGCAGGGCGTGCATAAAGCTGCTCACCAGCCCCATATCGCCGCCACCATGACCGCTGGCAGTGTTTTCAACCGGAATTTCCTCGCTGGTGCCAGTCAGGTGATCATGGAGGACAATCTTGTTTGGCTCAGTAAATTTGCCCATCAACGTGGCGCGAGTGCCGTCATAACGCATACTGCGGCCTTCCTGATAACTATGACCTTCCATCGTCATGGTGATCGTCGTGCCGTCTTCAGTTTCCATATTGAGAATTTGATGGTCAACCACATTATTATCACAGTGATAAACGCAGCGTCCGTAAGGGCCAGTTTTCAATTCTTGCAGGCGCGCTTCCTTGGTGGCAACCATCGTCAAGGCATTCCAGGGATGTCCATCACGGTCACTGACATACAGGCGCGGTGCATACCATTTGCACTCAGCTTCTGCCGGGCAACCATCCGTGCAGCGCATTGGCGCGCCTTCAGGTGCGTTTTCTGGCCGGAACTGAGTCAGCGAGCCGAAAGAGCTTAAACGAGCGACCTGCTGCTGCAAAATCCAGGTGAGAATATCGAGGTCATGGCAGCATTTCGCGAGAATCATGGGAGCGGATGTATCTTCGCGCCGCCAGTTGCCACGCACGAAGCTATGTGCCATGTGCCAGTAGATCAGATTCTCGCGGTGATCAACGGTGATGACGCGCCCCAGGCGACCTGACTGTACGACTTCACGGATTTTGCGGAAGAAATTTGTGTAACGCAGCACGTGACAGATTTGCAGCAGACGTCCTTTTTCTTCGGCAGTCTGGACGAGCCGCACATTATCGACCAACTGGTGCGCCATCGGTTTTTCGAGCAGAACATCGTAGCCCAGGTCTAGCGCAGCCAGGGTAGAAGGGGTGTGCATTTGATCCATGGTGCAGTTGAAGAGTGCATCCGCCAGCTTGCCCTCGTTCATGACATCTTCCCAGGATTCGTAGCAGCGTTCTGGCGGAATGTTGTAGCGTTGAGCGAATATTTCGCGCCGGTCGGCTCGGGGCTCGGCTACGGCGACAAATTGTAATTCATCAGGATGCGCAAGGGCGTAAGGCGCATAAGCGCTGAGACCGCGCCCACCAGCACCCAGCATGACAGCAGTGATTTTGGACATGACAATCTCCACTCGGATTTAATAATTTATAAAGGCTATCTCATTGAGCATTTTTCTGCCAGAATTGCAGTGAAGCGACCATAAAATGCTCTATTACTCAATGTAACTGGAATAAACCATTAGAACCATAACCTTCCCAGACCAGGTCACAACCGTGCGATAATAACTGTCGTGATCAGAAGAGGTGAGAACCCTTGATGAAGCTTCAACGTATCGGCGACCATTCGCTGCTTCTTGTGGCTTTTGCCAATTATGTGGTGATGGCGCTGCCTTTGGGCATGTTAAACATTGCCTGGAGTTTTATGCAGGATGACTTCGGCCTGGCGCTGGACTCGCTTGGCGTGCTGCTTTCCATAATGACGATCGGACGGCTGCTCTCGGCCTTTCTCAACGGCCCGTTGATTGCGCGATGGGGAGTGGGCAAAGTGCTGCTGTCAGGTAGTGTGCTGGTTATGGTTGGAACCACGACGTTCGCGCTGGCACCCACCTGGCCGCTGTTGTTGGCCTGTAATTTTCTGGTCGGCATCGGCAATGGATTTCTCGACCCGGCACTGAACACCTATGTGAGCGCACATTACCGCGCCAGCCGCTTGAACTGGTTGCACGGTTTCTTCGGGGTTGGGCTGACACTGGGGCCGCTGTTGGTGACGTTGATGGTGATTGATAGTGGGCTATCGTGGCGCTGGTGTTACGGGTTGGTGGCAGGTCTGCAATTGGGGATCTTGCTCTCACTGCTGATCACACGCAACCGCTGGCTGCTCAACGATGTGGAAACCGAAACACACAGTGAAGACGTCATGGCTGGTAGAAAGCCTCGTATCCAGGACACATTACGGCTGCCGGTGGTTTGGTTTACGCTGGTGATCGTCGCAATATACGGCAGCATCGAAGTTGGTGGCGGTCAGTTGATCAACAGCCTGTTTACTGGTGCACGGGATATTGATGTGCGTCTATCAAGCTACTGGATCAGTATTTACTGGATGTGCTTCACCATCGGGCGGATGCTAATGGGCGGGTTGGTGGACCGGATTGGCGTGCGCACGCTGCTGCGATTGGGGATGGTCGGGGCGATGATTGGCACGGCGTGTGTCTGGTCGCGCGCACTTCCCTGGGTTAATTTTGCCGGGCTGGCGCTGCTCGGGTTTTCGTTGGCCCCGCTGTTTCCCTCATTGATCTCGGTCACGCCGCAGCGAGTTGGCCTGCGTCATGCGCCCAATACTATCGGTTTTCAAATCGGTATGACAGGCGTAGGCGGCGCTGTGTTGACTGGTTTAGGTGCTGTACTGGCGACGCAGCTTGGTTTGGAAGTGATCGGGCCTTACCTGTTTGGGATGGCGGCGGCTCTTTTCGTGCTGCATGAATGGCTGTTAATGCGGGAAACACGGCTCTTGCTCGCCCGGAAGATTTGATTTACCTGTTGATTCAAAGCGAATAACACCTGGATGAAGAACATGGATGAAAAGACAAGAGGTCGTACGCTGCTGGCAATCGCTTTTATGGCGTTTTTGGCGATCGGTTTACCCAACGGCGCATTGAATGTAGCCTGGATTCATATGCAGCAGTCGTTTGGTGTCTCGCTGGAATCACTGGGGGTGCTGCTGGGAGCGACGACGGTTGGCCGGCTGGTGATGAGCTTTTACAGCGGGCGGATTATCGCCTGGATGACGATTGGCCGCTTTCTATTGGCCGGAAGCGCGGTCATGCTGGCTGGATTGCTTGGTATGACGACAGCGTCATCGTGGCTGGTGCTGGTGGTCGCGGCAGTGGTGTTTGGGACAGGTGGTGGCGCGCTTAATGCAGGTGTCAACACGTTTGCCGCCGCGCGTTTTAATTCCAGCCGTATGAACTGGCTTCACGCCTGGTATGGTGTGGGGTCGGCTCTGGGGCCGCTGCTGGTGACAGTGGTCGTGATTGACCTGGGACAGGACTGGCGTTGGGCTTATGCGGTATTGGTCGCGCTGCAAATCCTGCTCACATTGGCCTTCCTCACTACCCTGAATGCCTGGCAGTTGGAGAACCGGACTGAGCAGCCCACAACTGCTGCCCCACGTGTGCGGGCGCGGGATACGCTGCGATTGGGCATGGTATGGTTCGGGATTACGCTCTTTTTCCTGCATGGTGGTATTCAAGTCGGCACGGGGCAGCTCAGCAACAGCCTGTTTGTCGAAGGACGCGGCATTGATGCGCGTGTCGTTGCTACGTGGATCAGTGTTTACTGGGCCTGCCTGACTGCTGGTCGCATTTTTACGGGCCTGTTTGTCGAGCGAGTGGGAAACGCTTTGTTTTTGCGCATCAGCATGTTCGTGACGGTCATTGGTGCCGCATTGGTGTGGTGTGGCATGGTCCGGAAGCACTGAGCTTTATCGGCGTGGCGTTGATGGGCTTTACCCTGGGGCCGGTTTTGCCGACTTTACTGGCAGATACGCCACAGCGCGCTGGCCGGGCTCACGCACCCAATGCGGTTGGTTTCCAGATTGCAGCCTCGGGTGTGGGGCTGGCCTTGCTGCCAGGGGCTGCGGCATGGGTTGCCGAGCGCGCCGGGTTGGAGACGATCAGCTGGTTTCTTCTGGCGCTGGCGGTGCTCAGTTTTGTGACGCATGAATGGATGGTCCTGCGCGAAAACCGGGACCATGTCTCCGCGCCGCAGCCGAATTAAGCGCCTATGCTGTGACGATGGCACGAAGCTGGCGAACCAGTTCTACGTCAACGGTCTTGCCGCTGCGGGCGGCGCTGCCAAAGTGATATTCATGCGCGCCAACCTGTGCGGCATAATCGCGTAAGTGCGCCATCTTAAGCCCGCCGGACGCCACAAAACGAAAGTATTGACTATAATCGCGCACCCATTGGCGTAGTCCATCACGGCCTTCCCAGGCAGTAGCAGCGGGGCCAGAGGTCAACACACGCGGCACCACGCCGATGAGTGCTTCCAGCGCTTTTTCCGGCTCACGGCTGCTGTCGATCGCGCGATGTAGGGTGACCGGCAGACCATTGGCTGCATCTACGACGCGGCGAATGAGGTCAATGTCGAGATGTCCATCGGGCCGCTGTGCGCCAAACACAATCCCCTGAATGCCGGTATGGGCAATCGCCCTGGTATCCATCAGGATTTGGTCAATCTCTTCTGATGTATAGACAAAATCACGATCGTGCGGACGAACGATCACGTAAATATCAATGTGGAGAGCTGCACGAATGGCTTCGATCAGTTCCAGCGATGGTGTTAACCCACCTGCGGCGAGATTGTGTGAAATTTCGATGCTGTCCGCGCCGCCTTCCTGGGCGTGTAGTGCGTCTTGAAGAGAAGTCGACGCGATTTCGAGTTTTGGCATGAGCTGATTCATCCACATAAGAATAAATGCCGGTATTGAACCATAAATTGTGCCGGGAATGGAGTGGGACTTCCCTTTGCTAGGACGCGATTACCCGAAAGGTGAGGTTCAGCCGAGGACTGAAGCGTGCTTTTGACTTGGGCAGCTGATGCTTCCAATGATGTTGTGTGGGACCGCGCATCAGCAGCAGACTGCCGTGAGTCAGTTCCAGATTGGTACGCTCATCCAGCGATTTGTGCTTGAACTGAAAGCGCCGAACTGCGCCAAAACTGACGGAGGCGATCACCGGATTGACTCCCAATTCAGGCTCGTCGTCACTGTGCCAGGATACGCTGTCGTTCTCATCCCGATAAAGGTTGAGCAGGACACTGTTGAACATCACGTCCGCCACCTGTTCAACCCGCTGCCTGATCACCAACAGGTCGTCATTCCATGGGTGCGGGTGGAGCGTGAGTCCCGAATAACTGTAAATCATACCAGGGTCGCCATACCAGGCGGTCAGGCGCGGGACCGTAATCGTTTTGCCATAGAGCCTCAACTGCTGCTGCTCCCATGCAATGTTCGCGGTTAGACGGTCTAAGTAAGCATCGCTTTCGGCAGTGGTGAAGTAGGCCGGGTAAAAGATCACGTCGGCATCCGTCATTTTGAGCAGTTGTGTTTCCATGATGTTTGTCCGTTTTTAATTTCCAGGTGGCGGCGGCGGCAGATAGGGGGCCGGCGGCAGCAAGCCAGGGTGTGGTTGCCGCCGCTTGATCAGCAAGGAGTGGATGGGTCACTATTTTTCCGCTTATGATCAGGCTGGAAGATAGCATTCGCTTACCCGTTCTACGGCCTGCATATTGATCTCGCTCATGTGTTCTCATTATACGCGAAAACCGTGGTGAAAAGGTGGACATATGTCCCTATTTTGGAATAATGTCGCAATCCCTATTTGGCACGCTGGCATTGTGAAAAGTGCTTCAGGAGTGGATGCAAACACAGCGTGAATGCTACAATCGGTGGGTGAAGTCAGAGAGAAGGAATGCCCGGTATGCGTTTTGACATCCATAAAGTGCGTGCCTATCTGGTGAATGAACTGCTGAACGCCCCGGCCACGGTTGCCGATGTGCTTGATGATGGCACCGATCTGATCCTGGTCGATTTGCGAAGCGGCGAGCATATCATCATTTACCTGATGGAGCGTGTGATGTCGATCTCTGAGATCGTGGAAACGCTGACCGAGAACGGCGAGAAAGGACTATACACGCTCTTTATCCTGTGGAGCGATATGCTGCTGCCCACCGAGGAACATATGCATCTGCCTGAGGACTGGATGGAAGCGCTGTACACGCTCTATGGCAATAAAATCTACGGATACGATTCGTTTGCGCAGTTTGCGTCCGTGTTCCCGGTATATTTTGATGATGTGGGGCAGGGCTTTGCACGTTATATCCGTTATGGCCCAGCCATTCACGCGGGTCAGCTGCACGGCGAGACGATTCACACCAATAACCGCTTTATTCAGGGTGTGTGGAAAGTGGCCGGTTTTGGGGCATCGCATACCACTGAAGAACAGCAGCATCAGTACCCGAATACGCATATCGAGCGGCACACCCTGGATTCTTATTATGCGACACTGGCCCTCTCGCAGGATGCAGACCGTGCGACTGTGCGCGAGGCGTATCGCCGCCTGGCACGGCTTTATCACCCGGATTTAAACGCGTCACCTGACGCGCATACACAAATGCAGCGTATCAACGAGGCTTACCGGCGCATTATGCAGCAACTTGAGGGAGACGATTAAACGGCCCATGAAGATTGTTGAGTGCATTCCAAATTTTTCAGAGGGGAAGCGGGTCGAGGTCATTGAGGAAATCCGCGCTGCCATTGCGGCGGTCAGCGGGGTCGCGGTGCTGGATACGCATATGGACAGCGATCATAACCGGTCGGTGATTACCTTCGCCGGGACACCAGAGGCAGTTGTAGACGCAGCTTTCGCGGCGGTTGCCTGCGCGGTGAAGCGGATTGACCTGAACCAGCATCAAGGCGTGCATCCTCGTATTGGGGCAGCAGATGTCGTGCCATTCGTGCCGATTCGGGATGTGACGATGGCCGACTGTGTGCTGCTGGCGCAGCAGTTGGGCGAAAGAGTGGGGCGAGAGCTGGAAATCCCGGTTTACC
>JAIOHN010000609.1 GCA_019912985.1 Anaerolineae bacterium
TGCAAACGGACTTGGATGCCTGGTTGCTGGAGTACAATACCGAACGGCCTCACTTGGGCTACCGCAACATGGGCCGTTGCCCCATTGAAACTGTGTCCGGTTTCACCACCAAGCTGTCAGCTTAGATGGTTTAGTGTACACTGATTACTTTCCCCTGTGCTGGCTACTTTGTTCATCCATCAGGCCGCTCCCCGATAATTAGGGCAAGCCAGCATTGGTTTAGCCACCCCATTCGCCCTGACGCCGCCCTACAGTCAAGGCGGTTGCATACGCCGCAGACCAGCGCTTCAAACCGCTACAACGCTATATTCGCATGACCTGAACGCAGCAAGGTCTTTTCCTTCTCAATCGGCAAGCAGGAGATTATTCTCCACCGCTGCCACCGCTCCGCGTCGGAGATGGTATCGTCCAAAATGTGGCGGTTGGAGCCGGTGTCCATGATGGAGCGGGTGTCTGCGTCGGTGGTGGGAGTGGTGTCGACGAAGGGGCACGTGTCTGTGTTGAAGATGGGATAGCTGTCCGCGTCGGTGGTGGGAGTGGCGTCGATGATGGAGCAGGTGTCTGCGATGGTGGGGGGAGTGGCGTCGAAGATGGATATCGTGTCGGTGTCGGGTGAGGGGTACGTGTTGGTATAGACATCTGCGTGAAAGTGCTGACCGTGCTCCACGCTCCCCAGGTGCCATCACTGTGCTGCGCCCGCATCCGCCAGTAATAATGCCCGGCCTGCGGCGATAGCAACGGGAGGGCATAACTCTCTTGATCGGCGGGGATGGTCATATCGTCAACGATAGGGCTGCTGAAATCCTCGTGGTAGTCAATCTGAAGATGGTAAGCGGTGGCCCAGGTCACCCCCTGCCAGGTGAGCTCTGGATCCCAGGTCATTCGGTACAGACGAGGGGCATCACCCGGCGGCGAAGCCACGCCAACGCGCCGTGTTTCGCTCCACTGGCTGCCAGTGCCGTTGGCATCATAAGCGCGCACATACCAGTTCGCATACCCTGACACGACCAGATCACGCTCCAACGTATAACTGGTCTCGCTGGTGGTCACCCCATCGCGGAAATCCACCCCTGTCGATAATCGCAGCTCGTAATAGACCGCGCCCTCTACACTCGCCCAGATCAATGTTGGCCTTGGATTGGTACTAATCTCAAAATCCGCTGGGCTGATCAATTCCGGGATTTCATCCTTAAACGAGTTTGGCTCGATCTGCGCGAATGCTTCCGTCAGCTGAATCGTCGAGGAAGCAAGCGGGTCCCGGTTGATTGCCACCATCAGAATAACACCGAGCAGCAGGCTCAATGCCACAACCAGGCCAGTCCAGAATGTAGAGCGTTTTTGCTGCATCAGGGTTCCTTCTCAATCGGCAAGCAGGAGATTATTCCCCCGCGCCGCCACTTCGTCGCGTCGCTGTTGGGATGGGGATGATAGAAAACAGGCTGGTAGCACTCCATTCACCCCACGAACCATCATCACGCCGCGCTCGCATCCGCCAGTAATACACGCCGGATTCAGAGAGTGTTGGCGGCGTAAAACTGGCGGCATCTGGCAGAATGGTCACATCGTCAACGATAAGGCTGCTGAAATCCTCATGCCGGTCAATCTGGATGTGATAGGCAGTGGCCCAGGTCACGCCGCGCCAGACCAGTGTAGGTTCGATATAAGACCTGTAAATCTGTGGGACCGCATCAGGAGGCGATGTGATACCGACATACCACACCTCGCTCCACAGGCTCCAATTGCTATTCTCGTCCTGTGCCCGGACAGACCAGCTATAGTAGTAAGGTGTTTTCAGGTCATTCGGCGCTGTAAAACTGGTTTCAGTAGTGAGATGGGTTTCATCAAACACCGTAAACGCCAGGTTCAGCCAGATCCGTATTTCGTACTGGACAGCGCCATCAACCGGTATCCAGGTAAAAGTGGGCTTGAGCGTGTCGGATACCGTCCAATCTTCTGGGCTGACCAGGATAGGGGCGGTGATTGCGGATGGAACCGCTCCAAGCATCGTGCCAGGAGTCTGCGTGGAAGGCGGCAAGGCGGACAGGGGGATGCTGACTTGCGAAGCAGTGGCTTGCTTCTCTGCCAGCAGTCCCCCGCCCACCCATAAACTCAATCCAGTGACGATGATAATCCAGAACCGAATTCGTTTTTGCTGCACGCTGCGATGCCCTTACTGCTGGATCAGGAAGGTGCCAGTGGTGGACCAGTTGCCCCAGGTGGTGACGTCCACTTTGGCACGGATGCGCCAGTAGTAGATGCCATCCGGCAGACTCTGCTGCACCACATGCGCCAGCTCATTGGCCGCCAGCGTGTTGATCAGGTAGACCGGGCCGTTGAAGTCGGTGTCGAGCGCAATTTGCAGCTCATAACCCTGCGCCCAGCTGATCGGCGTCCAGGTCAGCTCGGGTGTGTCCGTTGTGAAGCGGTTGAGCACCGGCACGGCATCGGCAGGGGATTCAGCGGTGAAGCTGAACGGTGTGCTCCAGGCGGAGAGGTTGCCCGCCCGGTCAACGGCCTGCACCTGCCAGTAGTAAATATCCGCCAGCAGCGGGTCGGTCAGCTTGTAGGAAGTGCGGCGTCCATTGTCCACGCCGGAACCGACCGGCGGATTGGTCGTGCCCCAGCGCAGGTAATACTGCACCGCCGTGCGCGATGAACGCCACTTGAAAGTCACATTTGAACGATCAACGGTTGAGCCATCCCGTGGTGCAACCAGTGCAGGCGGCTGTGGCGGCGTGGTGTCGACGGTGAAGATCGAGCTGCGGCTCCAGCGACCCGGCGCACCCAGATAATTGAGCGTCCGCACGCGCCAGAAGTAGCGTCCCTCGGCCATCGCCGCACCCGGGGTGAAGCTGGTCGCAGCGGTGGTGGTGTCAATCACGATGTCGCGGAAACTGCCGTTGGTCGCTATCTGGAGCTGATAGGTGACTGGCTGACTCAGCGGGTCTACGACTGCTTCCCAGGTGAAGGTTGGCGTGGTGTCATTGGTTTCCAGCCGGTTCGCTGGCGTGAACTGCTTCGGAGCAGACAGCGGTTTCGGGGTGATCGTCAGGTCGAACACCACTGGCGCAACCACCCACAGGTTATTGATTTCAACATCCACGCGCCAGTACAGGTTACCCACCGGCAGCGGGTTATTGCGCGAGGGTTTGTAGCGCGTGTTGCGGTTGGAGGTGGTAATGTACTCCACCACTGGGCTGGAGAAATCACTGTGGTCATCCACCAGCAGCCGGTAGCGGCTGGCGTCTTTCGCGCGTGTCCATTGCAGCGTGATGCGCGCATTGGTGGTAAACGTGCCATCCTTCGGCTTCCGTGGCAGGCCAACGGTGAACTGGAAGACGCTGCTCTCGGCACCCCACTGATCCTGATTGTCCTGAGTCTGCACCCGCCAGAAATAGGTCCCTTGCAGCAGCTCCTGCGCCAGCACACGGGTCGAGAGCGAGAGCGTCGTCCCACGGTTCTCGTAATCCGTCAGCAGCGGTGAGGTAAATCCTGCATCGGTCGCCAGATCGACACGGTACCGCTGCGCGC
>JAIOHN010000610.1 GCA_019912985.1 Anaerolineae bacterium
GGACAACCAGCGCCATCAGGTTGAGGCGGATGTTATTGTCGTCAGCGGCGGTGCAGTCGAAACCGCGCGCCTGCTGCTTAACTCGGCACATCCAGGCGAACCCAATGGCATCGGCAACAACAGTGATCAGGTCGGTCGCCATCTACAAGGCCATTATTACCCTGGTGCAGCAGGTCTTTTTGAAGAAGAAATTTGGGATGGCCTCGGCCCAGGTGTCTCCACTGCAACCTGCCAGTTTAACCATGGCAATGATGGCATTATTGGCGGTGGCATGTTGGCAGATGAGTTTATCGTCCTGCCAATTATTTTCTGGAAGCGCATGCTCCCGCCAGACCTGCCCCGTTGGGGACTCGCCAACAAACAATTCATGCGGGAGAATTACCGTCGGGTCTGCGATGTCAAAGGCCCCGTCCAGGAGATTCCCAATCCCGATGCGCGCGTCCGTGTAAGCAATCAGGTCCGTGATCGTTGGGGCATCCCGGTTGCTCAACTCTCTGGCACCACGCACCCTGAGACAGTGCGAACCGCCGCCTTCATGTTCGAGCGTGCCCGCGAATGGCTCACCGCTGCCGGTGCGGTGAAAACCTGGGGCAACCCGCCTGGACTCCACCTCTCTGGTGGGCAGCACCAGGCAGGTACCTGTCGCATGGGGGACGATCCCGCGCAGTCTGTGGTAGATCGTTGGGGCCGGGTTCATGGTCACGACAACCTGTTCATCGCGGATGGTTCAGTGCATGTGACCAACGGCGGTTTTAATCCGGTACTGACGATTATGGCACTGGCATTCCGCACAGCAGAAAACGTCGTGCGCACCTGGTAAACAAAGACACCGTCTCGACTGTAAGTTGTGCCTCATGTATAATGCTAACAAGCAATCAGACAGAAGTTATAATGGAGAGAATCGCGATGTCTGGACATAGTAAATGGTCCACCATTAAGCGTAGGAAAGGCGCAGAAGATGCCAAGCGCGGGAAGATTTTTACCCGTCTGGCACGTGATGTAACAATGGCAGCCAGAGACGGCGGTGGCGATGAAAATGCCAATCCACGTCTGAAACTGGCGATTGCCAAAGCGAAATCAGCCAACATGCCCAAAGACAACATCGAGCGCGCTGTTTTGCGTGGCACAGGTGGTCTTGGTGGCGAAGAAATGGCCGAGATCACCTATGAAGGCTATGGCTCTGATGGCGTGGCATTCATTATTGAAGTCCTGACCGACAACAAAAATCGTACCCTGGCCGAAATCAAACATGCGTTCAATCGTGCTGGTGGCAGCCTTGCCTCAGCCGGTGCGGTCGCCTGGCAATTTGAGCAAAAGGGCGTAATCACACTCAAGGGCGAGGGACAGGATTTCGAAGAAGTCTTCCTTGTTGCCGCCGAAGCCGGTGCAGACGATGTCGTCAGCGAAGAGGACGCGATTACGGTTTACACCCCACGTGAGCAGCTCGCCGCTGTCGAGCAGGCGCTTGTGGAGGCAGGCTACGAGGTCGAGGATTCTGAGCTAAACTGGGAAGCCAAAAACGAAACCGAGCTGCCCATCGACAGGGCGCTGCCCAATATGCGGCTCATGGATAAGCTGGAAGAACTGGATGATGTGCAGTCGGTTGCCTCCAACCTGCTGATCACGGACGAACTTGCCGCAGCCTTCGAGACCGCCTGATGCTTTCACTGGGCATCGACCCCGGCACGGCGACGATCGGTTACGGCCTGGTAAAAGAG
>JAIOHN010000611.1 GCA_019912985.1 Anaerolineae bacterium
GCCTATCATGATTCCGAACAAGTGCTGCATGCCATGCGTGCAGGGGCTTCAGCTTACTGTCCGAAAGACATCACCTCTGACGAGTTAGTTGACATTATTCGAGACACAGCCCATGGTTACTACATCGTCAGCGACCAACGCATGGACGAGCGCGAGTTTGACCAGTGGTTGAATTCAAATGTGGAGGCCATTGTTGGGCCTTACGGATTAGATGCAGAAGATCATTTCATCCCACTCAGCCCGCGTGAGATGGAAATCTTGCAGTTTATCGTACGTGGGATGAGCAATAAAGAAATCGCCATTGAGCTCAAAATAAGTCATCAAACTGTAAAAAACCACATGACGTCGATTTTGAAGAAACTCAATGTTCAGGATCGCACCCAGGCCGCTGTCACCGCATTACGTCACGGTTGGGTAAGAATAGACGATACTTTCTCTGGGGATGGTACTGCAAAACAGGACAGAGCATAAGCTATGATGGACAACCAGTCGTTCGATGACCCGCGCGAGGAATTAATCAGCACTATCTCAACTGAGATGGGACGCATCCGCGACGCTTTGAGCGAAATCAAGGTGCAAATCGAGCAGACCGAAAAGGTCGTCAATACAGAACAGCAGCGAAATGCGGATCTTGCGACCGAGTTGCGAACCGTCCAGGACAACCTGGACACGATTCCACGTCAGGACATTCGCGCGAAGTATGATGAAGCCCTGGATGCCCGATTCCGTCTTTCCACGATGCGCGGTCAACTGGAAAAATTCCAGGCGAATCGCGAAACCATGGAGCAAAATCAGCTTCTACTATCAAAACTATTGAACAAGATTCAGGGTGTGGACGTCTTTCACGAAGAAGATGATGGCGACATCGTCGCTGGCACACCGGTCACGGCTGTCAACATCGTGCGCATTGTTCAGGCGCAGGAAGAAGAACGGCAGCGCCTTGCCCGCCAGATGCATGATGGCCCGGCACAGTCTCTCACCAATTTCATTCTGCAAGCGGAGATTTGCCAGCGTCTTTTTGACCGTAACCCTGAGCGGGCGGCGGAAGAACTGGACAACCTCAAAAATAGTGCAGGTATCACCTTTCAAAAAGTCCGCGATTTTATTTTTGACCTCCGGCCCATGATGCTTGACGACCTCGGCGTCGTGCCAACGGTGCGGCGCTATGTGGAGTCGTTTAACGAAAAAAGTGGGATCGAAACCAGCCTTGAGCTGCTAGGCGAGGAACGCCGATTGGAAACGCATCGCGAGGTGATGATTTTCCGTGGCATTCAAGAGCTACTCGTTAATGCACGCGATTACGCTGCTCCGTCTAAAATATCAATTAGACTGGACATGGGGGTTGAGCGAATTCGCGCTGATATTGAAGACAACGGTCGTGGTTTTGATGCTGAAGCCGCCCTTTCACCTATGCAAGATGCTCATGCAGATCCGCGCGTTCAGAGCATCATTACGCTTAAAGAAACATTTGATCTGGTCGGGGGGTCATTGACCATCACCAGTAGTGAAACTGAAGGTACTTCAGCACGGCTTGAGCTTCCTGCTGAGAGTAACCGTTTTTAACAAAGTGGGAAAACCGGTACGGCGTACAGTCTAGGAGTTTCAGGCTGTTTGCCTCATTCTACGATTGGGCTACACTTGTTTATATCTGTGCTTACAATCGTAAGCTAATGCAGCGATCTCTACCCGGACGGAGGAATCCATGCAACGTGGTCGTCTTTTGATTATTCTTGCGTTTATTATTATCCTGGTCGCGGTGGGTGCAGTAGTGCTACTGAACCAGGGAGGCGGCGGTACTACAAACAATACCGGTACACGCGCTCCGCAACAATCCGCGGCACAGCAGCAGCTTCCTACACCCACGCCGCTGGAGTTCACTGAAATTGTTACTGCCATTCAAGAGTTACCCCGTGGATTCCGCATTCCTGCGAATGCCGTCACTCTCAGTCCGTGGCCTCTGGTTTCCGCCCCTGTTAGCGCGCTGACCAGCCTTGAAGACGTCATTGGCAAGATTGCCCGGACACGTATTTTCCGTGAGCAACCCATCCTCAGCACGATGGTGACGGATGATTTCACCAGTCTGGCCGAAGTTGGCTCTGACGCAGCGGCAGTCTTGCCAAGCGGATTGGTAGGTGTTTCCATTCCGATTGACCGTCAAACCGCTGTGGCTTACGCCATTCAGGATGGCGACCGGGTGGATATTATGCTTTCGATGCTGTTCGTTGATGTGGACGACGCATTCCAGACGATTGCACCCAATACCATCACGCTCATTAATATCACGGACACGGGTATCGAATTCAGCGCAACCCTACCCGGTCGTCCAGATGTCATCAGTCTTGGGCCAGCGATTATCGGTCCATCTGAAAGGCAACGCCCGAGACTGGTCACCCAGCGAACCATTCAGGATGCCTTGGTGATCCATGTAGGCACATTCCCATTGGATGGGGCATTCCTGGGTCGTCCGCCTACACCTACCCCGGTGCCAGAAGAAGATCAGGCGGATAATCGTGGAACACCAGTCCCATCGCCCACCCCCGCACGTCCTGACATTATCACGCTGGGCGTGACCCCCCAGGAAGCGGTTGTACTGGCCTGGGCGGTTGAGGCAAAGCTGCCGGTTGCACTGGCACTGCGTGCTGCGACTGATACGTCACGCACGACCACACAGGACGTGAACCTGGATTACATTCTCAACACCTACAATATCGAGCCGCCAGCTAAACGGCAGTACACGATTGAGCCAGCGATTCGCAGTATCCGTCAGCTTATTGCAGGTGATCAAATCTCATTAGCGGAATAAGAGTCGTAGATCAGGGATTAGATTATGAGTAAAGCACCTTCACAACCAGCAAATGACGGTGAGGTCATCACCATCCTATTGGTTGATGACATACCGGAAACACGCGAGAACATCAAAAAAATGCTCGCCTTCGAGGCAGACATGAAGGTTGTTGGAGCAGCGGGTACAGGTCGTGAGGGTGTTGCCCTGGCAAAAGAGTTGAAGCCGAATATCATCATTATGGACATCAACATGCCAGATATGGATGGTATTCAGGCAACTACCATGATTACAGAGGCTGTTCCAGCGACCGCTGTAATCATGATGTCCGTGCAAAATGATCCAGACTATCTGCGGCGGGCAATGTTGGCCGGGGCACGCAACTTCCTCACCAAGCCAATTGGCATGGAGGAGTTATATAACACCATCCGCACCGTCCACACTCGTAATAAGCGTATCGCACCACCGCCCGTAGACAACAGACGTCAACCGGGCTTGCCCACATCCGCTTCCCGAGGACGCCCCGGCCACATCATTGTGGTCTACAGCCCACAGGGTGGCGTTGGCACAACGACAGTCGCCACCAGTCTTGCTTCGGGTTTGATGAAAGAAGGCATCAAAGTACTGTTGGTAGATGCTGATCTTCAGTTTGGGGATGTTGGCTCGATTCTGAACTTGCAATCACAATCTACGATGGTCGATCTTGTTGCGAATGTTGATGACCTCGATACGGAATTATTCGAGAACATTGTGGCAACCCACGATAGTGGTCTTAAAGTTCTGCTCAGCCCCGCCCGCCCGGAATTGGCGGGTGAAGTGGAAGCAAAACCGCGGGCATTAGCGACAATTTTGGAGAAAATCGCGGACAATTACGATTTCATTGTGGTGGATACATCCTCTCATCTGACTGATCCGCTGGCCGACATTTTGGAGATGGCGACAAAGATTGTCCTGGTGGCGACACCGACGATTTCGTGTGTCATCAACCTGCGCTTTGTGTTGGACCTGTTCGACAAGCTGAATTTCCCGCCGGATAAGTCTGTCATTGTGCTCAATCGAGTACCCGAAGACAGGCAGCTCCGCAAGCTGGCGATCGCGCCAGAACGGATCGAACAGCATCTCAAACGCCCGGTCGTGGCAAGAATACCATCCAATGAACTGCTTGTGTTACGAGCTGTGCAGAAGGCGGTCCCGGTCGTGGCATTTGAACGGGACAAAAACAAATCTCCTATCAAGGAGATGTTGGAACTATCGGACTATGTGTATACCACGCTGATGGGCGAGGAAGAAGAGGAAACCGAGAGCGAAGAGAAAAAACGGAGCGGTTTCGGTTTACGATTGGGTCGGTAAATTGTTAGATACAATTGTGGTATCATAACTTAAGATAGCAGAAGCTTAAGGCTATCTTCATCAATAAGTGGTGTTGGAGGATATAACGTATGTCACTGTTGCGACGTATTGAAAAAGGAAATACCAAGCCAGAAGGTGATGGCGGCGCAGCCGATGAGCAAAGCGAAGAATCAAAGCTTGCCGCGATGCGTGCTCGTCGCCAGGTTGTGAGCGATAACCGACAAACAGGCCGCACTGAAAACTCTTACATGGACCTGAAGTCTCGCGTCCAGAGTAAGCTGATGTCCGAATTAGACAGCCAATCTCTGGATGTCACCAAAAAGGCTCAGGTGCGGGCACACATTGAGGAGTTGTTCAACTCTATCCTGGCAGATGAAAGCCTCGTCCTCTCACGCGCGGAACGCCAGCGTCTTTTCGAGGCAATTGTCGCTGATATTCTGGGATTTGGTCCGCTCGAAGTCCTCCTGGCAGACGACAGCATCAGTGAAATTATGGTCAATGGCCCACGTAATGTCTTTATTGAGCAGAAGGGTAATCTGCACCGAGCACCAGTCACTTTCGACGATGAGGAGCATGTATTACGTATCATCGACCGCATCGTGGCACCGCTTGGCCGTCGCATTGACGAAAGCCAGCCGTTGGTGGACGCTCGTCTACCAGATGGATCGCGTGTGAACGCAATCATCCGCCCGCTGGCGCTCTGCGGCCCAACAGTGACGATCCGTAAATTCTCGAAAAAACCGCTTGGTGTAGAGGATCTTATCCGCTTTGGATCGATCACCAAAGAAATTGCGGAATTTCTCCGTGCTTGCATTATTGGGCATTTAAATATCGTCGTCTCTGGCGGTACTGGCTCCGGTAAGACCACCCTCCTCAACGTGCTGTCCAGCTTCATTCCGAATGATGAGCGCATTATCACTGTCGAAAATGCGGCGGAGCTTCAGCTGCGACAGGAACACGTGGTAACCCTGGAAAGCCGCCCATCGAATATCGAAGGTAAAGGCGAAATCTCCATCCGCGATCTTGTGATTAACTGCTTGCGTATGCGCCCTGATCGCATTGTCGTCGGT
>JAIOHN010000612.1 GCA_019912985.1 Anaerolineae bacterium
GTCTGGCCGCAAGACGATCCTCGAACAAATTCTGGAGCAACTGTTATTGGCGCGCGTGCCGCAGGTGACGATCGTAACCGGACACCGGGCGGGCGAAGTGGTCGCACTGGCGAAACGCGCGGGCGTGAAGGATGTGCACAACCCAGATTATGCCAGAGGCGAAATGTTGTCCTCGCTTAAAGCGGGATTGGCGGCTATGCCCGCTCATGTTTCCGCTGCGCTGATTGTACTGGGCGACCAACCGCGCATTCAGGCGCGCGTGATTACCCAGGTGTTGACTGCCTATGCCGAAGGGGTCGGGGATATTGTCGCGCCAAGCTATAACAGGCGGCGCGGCCACCCCATTCTGATTGACCGACGCTACTGGAAAGAGATCATAGAACTGCCGGAAGATGGCTCGCTGCGCGTGATCATGGATCGGTATAAAGACCATATTGGCTATGTCAATGTGGATACCGACAGCATTCTTGGTGATGTCGATACGCCGGACGAGTACCGTGAAGAACGCCGTCGTGCGGGTCTGGCCTGAAGTATTACCCCTGCGTCTCAAAATAGCCTCGTCGCAATGATACAGGCCGCCCGGTGGCACTGGCGTGGGCGGTGATGCGCAGTTCGTCAGAATGCTCCATCGGCGTGACGACAATTAAGACCTCGTGTTCTTTCAGCACATAATCACCCGGCGGGGCGTAGATATAATGGCCGTTCGCCTGCCGAATGCCAATCACGCCTGCTCGAAACAGCCGATCCAGCAGCAGTGATTCGATGCTGCGACCGATCCAGGGCGAGTCCTGCTGCATGTAGAGTTCGGCGGTCTCGATGCCCGCCGCATAGTTGTAGACTACATATTGCATAAAATCGCTGACCGCCGGACGCGTGGTCGCCAGGAGCACGAACTGGGCCGCCACCTGGAATGGCCCGACGACGCGATCCGCTCCGGCGCGGCGCAGTTTGGGGATCATTTCGTCACTCTGTGCGGTGGCGGTGATGAGCAGTCGTTTGCTCAACGCGCGGCAGTTAAGAATGGTTAGCACGCTGCTGGCGTCGTCGTCAATGGCGACCATGATCGCCAAAGCCCGTTCGATCCCGGCTTTTTTGAGGACGGCTTCCTGGGATGGATTGCCATGCACCACGCGGAAGCCGCGCGCCAGCAGTTCGCCGGTGTAGGCGGCATTGTCGCTGATGAGCGCGAACGGACGTGCCGGGTCAAGTTTGTTGATGGCATTGCGCGCGACGCGCCCTGTGCCGCAGACAATGAAATGACCGCTCATCTGGATTACAGCATCTTCAGCTTCGTCCATTGAGTAAATGCGCGATGGCGTGCGGACGGGGATTGCCGGTTGGGGGAGTCGCTGCCAGTTTGAAACGCGTGGTTTAGGCGCTGTGTTTCCTCGTGCTTCCTCTTGAAGGTTGGGAATTTGCTGTGCCGGAGCGACCACGATCAGGATTTCGCTCTCCGTCAGGATGTAATCGTCGTTGGGCGCATAAGCGAAACTGCCATTATCGAGGCGTAAACCGATGACTGCCGCGTGGAAGCGTTCACGTAAATTCAGTTTGCCTAACCACTGTCCGACCCAGGGCGAGTCATCCCACACGTAAATCTGCGTGGTCTGCACGTCGCTGTGCTGATTGAAGAGAATGCTGTTGAAGAATTCGTTGACTGCGGGGCGCAGGGTTGCGTTGTTCAGGAACTGCCCGGCGACCTCATAGGGCGCGATCACTCCGTTCGCGCCCACGCGAATCATCTTGGTCGCCAGTTGTTCTTCCAGGGTTGCCGCCGTGATATCGATATGTGGATTGAGGGTGCGCGCCGTGAGGACAGTCAGCAGGGCCTCGTGGTCGCTGTCGAGCATGACCATCATCGCCTGGGCATGGTGAATGCCAGCATGTTCCAGCACATCGTCATTGGTCGGGTCGCCCTCCACAACCAGAAGGCCCTGCTCCCGTAAATGGCTGGCATATTGGGTATCGGGAG
>JAIOHN010000613.1 GCA_019912985.1 Anaerolineae bacterium
GTCTTACATCGTCGCAGACTGTATCCGGTTTGTTCCACCCGATTCATGCCCATCGTTCGCGTTATCCATATCTGCCGTGTTGCCTGGCAATCCCCACTGACGCAAACTGTATCACCTGTCGCGTCTTTCTTGCTGCCCTGCATCATCGTCTGTTTTGACGTTTCACACCGCTGATCTGTATATGCCTGACCGTTCTATGTAGCCACGACAAAGCGGAGACCTGTGCCACCAGCACCTTTGACCGCTCGCTGGCTCATTCTGCCCCTGTGATGCCTTTCGTTCCCGTGTTACGCCTTTTCACTGCTGGCGCGTGCCATCTGACCCAAACCATGCCGATTTGTCGCTGACCAGTCTAGCAGGTGCGGCAGTCTTCAAAATCCTATGGATTTCGCTTCACCCGTTTTTGTCGGGCTTGTGCCGTTGCACTCAACAAAAACGGGTAGCGCCTTTCAGGTGAAATCTGCCTTTATGCACCTGCTGTGTTTTGGTCAGAAATCGGCACAGGGTCGATGGACAACAAAGCGCACAGCGCGAAGGAGTACACATCATGGGTACGAACCAACTGCACTCACGCTTGGCTGTGCTGTCGTGGCTGCCAACTGATATTCTTCAGTGTCTTCCCAACGACTATTTCCGCCATAGCGCACTTTGCCCCGGTAGACACCGCGCCATTTACCACGTCCAAAGTGATAGGTATAACGCTCACGGATACCACGCCAACTGACACCGGGGAAAGCACACAGCAGTTCGACCTGGCTGGCATGGCTTTCGACCATCTGGCACAGCCGCTCCAATTCATCCGGTGACCACGCGAAAACCTGCTGACGGTTCTTGATCCATTCCGTTGTTTGGGTGCCATCGCGCCAACAAACGGTAATCCGCCGCGTCACCCTGTCTATTTTCGACACCAGCACGCGCTCGGCAAAGGCATCAAACAACTCACGGCGGTGTTCACCCGACACCTCGCTCCAGCGGGCAATGACTGTTTCCAGAACAGGAAGCGCTTCGACCAGCAGCCGTTGATGTCCCGGATCGGATTGCAGATGTTTAAGTTCAGCCCGAAGCTGCGCGATTTCCTGTTCGCTGGCGATGTACTGCTCCTCAAGCTGTTTCACCAGTCCGGGATAGGCTAGTGATTTGAGGTTCTCTACAACAGATCGCTGTGCGGTTTCCGCCGTGCGGATCGCATGTTCAATCCGTCTAACATCAACATGACTGCTGCCTTTCGCATCAGCCACCGCTTTTTCCCACACCGCCTCATCAATGGTCGTTGCTCGCAGCCGCTCTAGAAGGATGCGATCAACCACATCATCCACTAACGAGGATGTAATTTCCCACTGCTTTTTCATATCGACGTTGTAGAGCGCATAGGCGTATACCTGCCGCCCTAATTCCCAGTGGCACAGCATCCGGCGGAGTGGCATATCCAGCACATCAGGTGAAAAGATCACACCTGTGTAAGTTGGCGGTGGCACGGGGCGGTTGGCTTTATCATGCCGTGTCCAGGGACGCTGCGGTGTGTATTCGAGGTTCGGTTCACCGTTGAAATCGACTGGCGAGAGTTTGTTGTAGGCATACATAAACAGGTCAAGTGGCACAATCGCCTCATGGTTATGTCGCTCAACAATCACCCCGCGATGTGCCCAATGCCCAATATAGACGACATTGGACAGCATGTGTCCCAAAGCATATCGAGACAGAAGCAGCTTGCCCGTGTAGCGCGAACGCTTGCTGATGTTGGTATGGAAGAAAAAGCCCTCTGGAACACTGTCCTCGCTAAACTCCGGGATGAACGGTCCATGCTGCTCGATGTGTTCCCAAGTCTTCTGCATGTTCCCGTTGTGCCGCTTGAACAATTCAAAGTAAACCACCACGACATCGGCATAACGGTCAAATCGGACGTACTTGCGCCAGTTCGGGTTTTTCTCACCTGTAGGTAGTTTGACGCGGTTATCCACTATGAACCCAAGCGCAATGGGCGTGCCTGTCCACTGTCCCTGATGGTTCATGTATTCGCGGCTTTTCCAGAGCTTGCCTTTGATATGAAATTCCAGATAATCCGCTGCCCGCTGTGCCTGATCGCGGAACATCTGCATGTGATAGCGTCCCTGCGTCGGGTGTGCGAAGTCGTAAACAAAGGTGGGTGTCAACACCTGAACATTACTGCGGCGGCAGGCATCAATAAAGATGTTGGTTTCAATCTGTGCCATGTCACGGAAGAAGCGGTCAACATCCTGTGATGCCACCAGACCAATAGCACGATCCTCAATCAGATCGTAAAGATACGACATGCCCGGACGCTCTTTGATTTTCTTCGTACCGCTTATGCCTGCATCACGGTCAATCATGATGATCTGTTCACGCTCCCAACCCTGACGCATGAGATGTTCGACCATATCGACGGTTTGCAGGGTGGTAGAAATGTTGCCAATCTGACCTTCCGACGACTGGCGATAGTAAACCGCTACCGGGCGACCTAAAGGAAGGGGCTGCGCCTTGTAGGGGTCAATTGTATTCTGTTCGGCTTTGCGATACCTCGGCATTGCTTGATATCCTCCCGAAGCATTTTCATGAAAAACGCCCCGTCCCGGCAAATGGATACAATCCAAGCAGGAACGAGGCGCAATTGTTGTAGTAAAATGCCCTCAGCCCTGCGATGTGTTAGCAGCACTCGCCGGGTCAGCCAGATCATCGAGTTCCACCTCGGTGGTCTGGCGCAACATACCCTGAGTGTACTGTTTTTCAGCCTCGTGTGCAACGCCTTCACCCGATTTTGTGAGGTCGAGGTGGGACGCGATCCGCAGCAGTGAGCGATAAACCATTTCCAGATTTACACCCTGCTGTTTATTCAGTTGTGATTTTGGTTCATGTGCTTTGGGTTCCGCCTTCAACCCGTTCTCCTCGCTGAGTTGCGCGGTGATACGCCACCGCTTCCAGTATGAAGTGCCGCGCCATGAACGAGTCGGGTAGCTTGAGCTGCTTCGCCAGCGTCTCGATCTCAGCGCGTTCCCCATCTGTCAACCGAATGGCGAAAATCCGTTTTCGCTTCGGCTGCCGGATAGGTAGAGTGGGTACAATTGGTTTATGCATGTGTCACGCTCCTTCGTTTTACTCATATGCACAGCATACCAAAGTCGCTTCTCCAAACCCCTGTAAAATTACAGTTGCCCCCGTCAAAATTACAGTTTGGACAACTTTGGTGCTTAATTGAGCGAAAACGAGAAAACAAAATGCTGGTGCATAGAGTGATTTTCCACGTTTTACCGATGCAACCAGCATATCAAAGGCAGGTCTACTGATTTGCCTAATTTTACAGTTCTGAGTTAGCAGTTTTGGTAAGTTGTGTGGAAAATTTCAGTTTTTCCTACGGAGATACTCTGAGAAATTAAAGACAAAGCTGACTGTGCATACCCTAATATCTGTTTTTTCATATAATTAGCCTATGTTTGATGATCTGCTCAAGACAAAACTGTTCCTGCCAGCGGCGCGGGCGTCCGATATTGTTCGCCCACGATTGACCGATAAACTCGATCAGGGAGCGACGCGAAAACTTTGTCTGATCTCAGCGTCGGCTGGTTTTGGCAAGACTACACTTGTAGCGAACTGGGTTGGTCAAAGCCAGCGACCAATGGCCTGGATAACTTTGGATTCAGGCGATAACGAACCAACACGCTTCCTGGCGTATCTCATAGCTGCCTTACAGTTGTTGCAACCAGTACCGGAAGGGGTTTCTTCAACGCCATCTCAACCGCACATACCCCCGTTAAATGAAACGGTTCTTACTCATCTGGTCAATGAAATTGCCCGACATTCCGCCTCTTTCTCCCTTGTCCTTGACGATTATCATCTGATTACTGAACCTCGCATCCATGAAGCGGTAACGTTTATCCTGGACAAGATGCCGCCCAATATGAACCTGATCATCCTCTCTCGTCAGGACCCACCCCTGCCTTTAACTCGTCTGCGGGCACAGAGACAACTCCTGGAAATCCGCCAGGCCGATTTGCGTTTTAACCTGGATGAAACGTCAGCGTTTTTTAACACTTACCCGGATCTCAATTTAATTCAGGCAGATGTGATTGCCTTAGAGAAACGCACTGAAGGCTGGGCGGTTGGCTTACAACTGACGGCAATTGCCCTCCAGTCGGCTAAAACTGGCTCTCATCAAATTGAAACAGCGCACTGGCTTCAGTCCATAACCAGCAGCAACCGCTTTATTCTGGATTATCTGATCGAAGAGGTGCTGGCAGAACAGCCCCTTATCATTCTCGATTTCTTGCTGAAGACCGCCATCCTGGATCGCCTGAATGGCGGCTTATGTGATGCCGTGTTAAC
>JAIOHN010000614.1 GCA_019912985.1 Anaerolineae bacterium
ACCTAATTTATGGTACAGTCGTTTAGGTGGTGGAGCAACTTAACGGTTATCAAAGCACCAGGTTTTCTGCCGCCGCAACCGAACGTACATAAGCCGCCGCCTGGATGTAATCTTCTTCATGTGGCAGATGCTCAAGCATCAATGGGACATCAAAGCGGCTGGCTTCATGCAGCAAAGTCCGATAGTCTAACGTACCCAGGCCGGGCCGCACCTCGTCCAGATGCACCGTTAGGTTGTCATGCAGAACAATATCTTTGATGTGGCAGCTTTTGATATGAGAGCCTAGCTTTGCAAAGCACTCGCGGATAAGCGCGCCGTTATTAAAGTATAATGCCGGGCTGTTGATGATATTCACCGGGTCGAGATGCACCGAGAACCGTTCACGATCTATGACCTCGATCAAACGCTCGTAACTCGCCACTGAATCGGGAAAAATCCAGGGCATCGTCTCTAACGTGTAATACGTTCGTGTGGGTTTTACCGCGTCGATAATCTCGCGGACAGTTTCCACAATGAGATCAAATGTAGCCTCACTCAGATTATCGGCATGCGGGCCATCCCAATGATCAGGGTTGCACGAACCGGCGATATTGACGCAGCATAATGCGCCAATTTCATCAGCCAATGCCAGCGCATCTTTGCACTTGGTGAGTGCTTCCTGGCGCTGTGTCTCGCTGGGGCTGATAGGATTACTCCACGCGCCAACTTCCGCAATGATGATGTCGGCTGCTGCCGCTGCATCGGCATAGGCGCGGATCGTATCCGAATCACAGCCAATCTGTACCGGGCAGTAAGCCGCGCGGTAGCCCCTCGCTTTCACGTTTGCAATCCAGTCTTCAGGATCGGAAAAGTTTCCAAACACAGGTCCACCTAATCGCATCATTCACCCCCATTTGTTGGGTCAACCAGTTCAATCTCACGATTGCCCACATTCTGATTGACCACACTGACATCTTCGTGAATCAAGCCTGCCCAGCAGTTCTGCGGATTGCGAGCTTCCAGTTCGGTCATGCGTATTCCACCCCAGATGACCGCGCGTTTGCCTGCCGGGAGGTAATAATAAGTGTTGCCACTCACTGGATCCAGTTCTTCAACCAGATCTTCGGCGGTTCCAATAGCCCAACGCCACGGATAATCCGACTCGGCAGTCGTACAATCAACACCCACACGCCATGCGCCGGATTCGTCAAAGGCATCCAGTGTAGCCGCCCGTTGAGTCTGGTCATACACTGTCCCCGGCGGAGGCCCACTGGTGCGAATCGGAATATCGCTGTAGTTCTCAACCGTGAGCTTAAAGACCAACATATCTCCTAACGGAACCGTCAAGGATGTGAGATTCGCGTCGCCACTGCCTTCTGGCAGCGGCATTAAATCACTGGGATGCTCTGCCTCTGTATGAAACTGCTCATCATAAGGCTGCACCATAAACAGCACATCTGCGCCCACTGACTGTGGCACAATTTCGGCCCGAGGCTTACCACCATCTCTGATCGTCAGGGAGGCAGTACGTTGAATCACCTGCCCTTCCGCATCCTGCGCCCGCGCAACGACTGTATAGGTGCCATCCGATGGCGGATCTGCCCCCAACGACACCCCGCCGTCGTAGTCAAAGCCGTGACGCCCTGCTTCACCGGGCTTACGCCCTTCCTGACGCGGCGTGATAAATATTCGCTGACCTTCATCGTCAACCAAAAACACGGATAAATCCGCAGCCTTTTCCAGGTAAGCGTTGACTTCGGTATGGTCGCTGATCCCATCCTGATTGGGGGTAAACACATCAGGAGCAACTGTAAATGCCGTGATTTCCGGCAGCGGCAAATCACCATCTGCAATCACCAGTGTGCCACTCCGTTCCTCAGTTTTCTCACTTTGACCATCAACCGCAACCAAACGCCAGGTATAGGTCCCGTTGGGCATCAATCGCCGCAGCACTTCGCCCTGGATTTCCTCACCTGGCAGCAGATAGCCATCCACAACACCGCTAAAATCCACCTGATAATCATCAGGAATACGCGGCTGATCCTGCCGGAACAGATAGACGGAGCCATCCTCACCCTCAAACCTGAGCGAGACATTGGCGTTTCGGGTTAGCGTATATCGAAAGGTTGTAATATCATCCTGACCATCGGCGTTTGGGGTAATTACATCCGGTGTAAACGCCGCTTCCGTGATCAGGGGTAAATCCGGTTGCAGCACAATCTGGCCGACCACTAAAATTAACAGTGCGCCAAACACTGCCGCGACTACAACCAACCATACGGGAATCCGCATGCCTTTTCTCCCACATAGCGTCAATGAGACGTTAAATTCAGGAGTCTAGCCCATGCCCTTGAATTAAAACAAGTGTGCATTTCAAAACTTTACCATGTTCCAAGTCTGAGGTAGACTGTCCACCATACAACTCGGGCGAACCGAGTTGATATGAGGAGTTTGCAATTGAGCAATAGAAATGGCATCAGTGAATTCTACAATACACCCAATGCAGAACCTGATGAAAAAGGGCTGATTACCCGCGCTGTCGTCCCTCTGCAAGGGATGGTAATCTTCCCGAACGTCGTGAGTCCGCTTTTTCTTGAAAATCCAAAAGCGGTAGAGGCAGCGGAAGCAGCACTCAATGATGAAGAAACGGTCATTGGCCTGGCACAGCGTGATCCCACCGTTTCCGACCCTGGCCCCGAAGATATATACACCGTAGGCACGGAAATCGCACTCGGTAAAATCTTGAAGATGCCGGATGATTCCAACAGCGTACTGGCGCAAGGTCGACGTCGCGTGGAGGTGATTGAGTTTACGCAGACCGAGCCTTACCTGATTGCCCGCGTTCGGGTGGTCGAAGAGGAAGTGGACCGCTCACCCGAAAAGCAGGCCATGATGAAAGCCGTGGTGAACCTGTTTAAGCGTGCGGTTGATCTGAACGCCAACGTGCCGGAGGACATCCTTGTCTACGCCATCAATACGGACGATCCTGGCTGGCTGTCCGATCTGGTGACATCCACACTTTCGTTGAACACCGACGAGAGCCAACGTGTGCTGGAGATGTTCGACACGAGCACGCGCTTGAATCATGTGGCGATGCTGCTGGGCAAAGAATTGAGCGTCCTTGAGCTGGAGGACGAGATCAGCACACAGGTTCAGTTGGAGATGGAACGCAGCCAACGCGAGATGTATCTGCGCGAACAGATGCGAGTCATTCAGACCGAACTGGGCGAAGGCGACGTCTTTCAGGAGGACCTGAACGACCTTCGTGAGCAAATCGCTGCCGCTAATCTCCCTGGTGAAGTCCACGACCGGTCGGTGAAGGAACTCTCCCGGTTATCAATGATGCCACCGATTGCCCCTGAAACCAGCATGATTCGCTCTTACATCGAATGGCTGACCAGCATTCCCTGGAATAACGAAAGCGAAGACAACCTTGATGTCCGGCATGCCCAAAAAATCCTCGACGAGGAGCATTACGGTCTGCCAAAAGTCAAAGATCGTATCCTGGAATACATCGCTGTGCGGAAGCTGGCACAGGAAAAAATGGACAGCCCTATTCTGTGCTTTGTGGGACCGCCCGGTGTTGGTAAAACATCAATGGGTAAGAGCATCGCTCATGCGCTTGGACGTGAGTTTGTCCGGGTTAGCCTGGGGGGTGTGCGCGATGAAGCCGAGATTCGCGGCCATCGCCGCACTTACATCGGCGCGTTACCAGGGCGCATCATCCAGACAATGAAACGTGCCGGGACGACTAACCCGGTGTTCATGCTTGACGAGATCGACAAGCTCGGCGCAGATTTCCGGGGCGACCCGGCGGATTCGCTGCTGGAAGTGCTTGACCCGGAGCAAAACAACGCGTTTTCCGATCATTACATGGAAGTCCCGTACGACCTCTCCAAAGTGCTGTTTATCACCACAGCCAATGATCTGGACCCACTACCCCCGGCGCTGCTTGACCGCCTGGAAATTATCGAATTCCCTGGATACCTCGAGGAAGAAAAAATCGCCATCGCCTACCAGTTCCTGATCCCTGATCAATTGGAAACCCATGGCTTGCAAGACCAGGAGGTTCACTTCGAGCTGTCCACCCTGCAAACGATTATCCGTGAATACACCTATGAGGCGGGTGTTCGCAACCTGAAGCGCGAAATTGCGAATGTCTGCCGCAAGGTGGCACGGCTGGTGGCCGAAGAAAAGCGCTATCCACACACCATCACACCCAAACACGTGACGCGCTATCTCGGTCCGCCCTACTATATCGGCACGCGCACACTGGACGAAGACACGGTAGGCGTGGCGACAGGGCTGGTATGGACGTATGGTGGCGGCGACATCACATTGATTGAGGTATCGCTTCTGCCCGGCAAGGGGAATCTCACCATGACCGGCAACCTGGGCGATGTTATGCAGGAATCTGCCCAGGCCGCGTTGAGCTATGTTCGGTCACGCGCTGAAGAATTTGATGTCCCCAGTGACGATTTTGAGGATTACGACATCCACGTCCATATTCCGGAGGGTGCAGTTCCCAAAGAGGGGCCATCCGCTGGTATTACGCTGGCAACTGCTATCATGTCTGCCTTTACCGAGCGCAAGATTCGCAGCGACTTCGCTATGACCGGCGAAATCACGCTGCGCGGCAAGGTGCTGCCAGTGGGTGGCGTCAAAGAGAAGGTCATGGCTGCTCGGCGAGCGCTCATCAAAAACATCATTCTGCCCGCACATAACGAAAAAGACCTTCAAGAGATCCCACGCAAGGCATTACGCGATCTCAACATGATCTTTGTCGATAACATGCAGCAGGTATTCGATCATGTTCTACTGGACCCACCGGCCGAAGGCCGAAAACGCGATCTGAATCGCGAGGAAGATGACGACGAAGAACTCACGGAGAAAGCAGGTGAGTGATGAGCAGTTCCGGGGATGATGTCTGGCTGGTGCTCCAGAACGGGCGCAGCACCAAGCTGGATTGGTTCAGCGAACAGGCGACAACCACACAAATCGCGACATCAATGGCGGCAATGGCAAACACCAGCGGTGGCACGCTGGTGATTGGCGTGGTTGGCCCCACTGCCAGTACATTAGGTGTGCATAATACCGATCACGTGACTGATCGGGTGCTGCAAGCCGCACTCTCGATTGAGCCACCGTTGATCATCCCCGTACCCAGAATTGTCCAGGTCAAAGGGCAAAACGTCATCCTGGTGCAGCTTCCGCACGGTATGCCGCATGTTTACTCGCTCGAAGGGCGGTATCTACGGCGGGAACATACCGAGAACATCCCACTCAAGCCGCATGAGCTGCGACGCTTGATCATGGAACGCGGCGAAATCAACTACGAGACGGAAATCGCCGCTGGCGCAACACTTGATGACATCAATTGGGAAAAAGCCGAGGCTTATGTCGCCAGTTTGAGCGGTATCGGTGAGGCAGATACGAAGACCGTACTTGCCCGTCGCGGCTGTCTGGCACCACAGGGCGATGAGCTGTGCCCAACCAATGCCGGTATTTTGCTGTTTGGCAAAGAACCACAGCGTTTTCTCCGAGGCGCTGAAATCACTGCCGCGCGTTTCGCGGGCGATACCATGAGCGATACCTTCAGCCGACAGGACATTACGGGCGGCCTGCCTGATCAAATCCGTCGAGCCGAGACCTTCCTTGTGGATCACCTACGCAAGAACACCCAGTTGCGGCATACGATGGCGCGCGAGGAGCATTTTGAGTATCCGCTGGAAGCCGCGCGCGAACTGGTGGTTAACGCGGTCGCCCATCGCGATTACAGCATCAACGGCAGTGGCATCCAGTTATTCATCTTTCGTGACCACATGGAGATCACCAGCCCAGGCGGCCTACCTGGCCCAGTGACAATCGAAAACATCAAAGACGAGCGCTTTTCGCGGAATCCAGTCATCGTGCAGGTGCTCTCCGATATGGGATTTATCGAGCGCCTGGGTTACGGCGTGGATCGTGTCATTGACCTGATGCAGCAGCAGCATTTAAAAGAGCCTGCATTTCAGGAAACGGCAGGTGGTTTTCGGGTCATGCTCTATAACGAAAACAAAAATCTTGATACTGCCCAACCGGAGCCATCCGTGCCTTCGTTCAAAGGGGTCTATAACGGTATCGAAATTAACCCACGTCAGGAAGCAGCGCTTGTTTATTTGCATACAGATGACAACACACGCATCACCAACAGTGATTTGCAATCCCTATGCCCGGATGTCCATGCAGAAACCATCCGGCGCGATCTTGCTGACCTGGTAGCCAAAGAGATATTACAAAAGATGGGGCAGAAACGAGGTTCCTATTATGTCCTCAAACGCGACTCAATATGATTTAATTACCCTGGGTGAGACGATGTGGCGGCTTTCTCCGCCCAGTCACATCCGCCTGGATATTGCCCAAACTCTTGATATTCAGGTCGGCGGCAGCGAGAGCAACACCGCCATCGCCCTTGCGCGTCTTGGCAAACGAGTCGCCTGGTGGTCACGCCTACCCAAGAATCCACTTGGTCAGCACATCGCGCAGGTATTGCGCACCTACGGCGTAGACGTATCTGGAATTTATTGGCAGGAAAACGCGCGCCTCGGTACATATTTTATCGAATTTGGCAGTTCGCCACGCCCAACACAGGTCATTTACGACCGCGCCAATTCTGCTGCCAGCCAGATGGAGCCAAGTGATTTTGATTGGTCTGCACTCAAGCATACCCGACGGCTGCATCTCACCGGCATCACACCGGCGCTCAGCCAATCATGTCTGGAAACCACCCGCCGGGCCATCGCTGAGGCCAAAGCAAACGGTGTTGCTCTGTCCTTTGACATCAACTACCGTGCCAAGTTATGGTCGTGGGATCAATGCCGTCCGTATATGGATGAGCTAGCCACACAGGCGGATTTAGCATTCATCGCGCTGCGGGATGCGCGAAATTTGCTGCAAAAACCTGATGCGACGGCATGTGCTGCCGCCAGCAAACTCTATGAACGCTGGAGTGGCACATCTGTGATCGTCACCCAGGGCGAAAAAGGCGCGGTCACGTTTGAGGGCAGTGAGCATCACGAGGTCCCGGCATACAAGGTGCAGATTGTCGATCGCGTGGGTGCGGGTGACGCCTTCAGCGCCGGGGTACTTTGCGGCCTGCTGGATAACAAACCGTTACCAGAAGCAGTACAGTTTGGGACAGCAGCAGCCGCGCTCAAGATGACGGTACCCGGCGACATCGCCCTGATCGCTCACCATGAAGTCGAAGCATTGCTGGCTTCTGATTCAACCGAAATTCAACGCTAGAGGCACGAATTGACGAAAAAAAGTTTCATTACCCTGTTGATGGGGACCGGCCTGACATATCTCGGCGCGCGCTATTTCATTACAGTTGCCAGCCCCCAGCCTGTTGGTCTTGGCAGCCGCGAACCTGGGTCGGGGTCAGGCTTGACTGAACGAAACAGCATATCATCGCAAGCACCCGGCACATCAAACCATATTGCACCCTTAACCTATGATGGCCCCATAGAAGAAACCTGTGCGAAACTGCTTGATGTCATCGCGTCCATTCAACGCGGCACAGTCGTTACCGCACATACGGATTACATCCATGTAGAATTTCGCTCCCTGATGGGTGGATTCATTGATGACACCGAGTTTTTCTTAGGTGACGGGCGTGTTGATCTCCGCTCGACCGCGCGGTTGAGCTGGCTGCGTCAGGGACCCAATCGTCAGCGCCTCGAAACGATTAAACGGCGTTTTGATGCATTATAAAGCCGTTCTCACCCTGGCAGCACTCGTGATCGCTGCACTACTTGCGGGCTGTGCTGAGGCCGAAGTGATTATCGCGCCGACAGATACTGCTGTCCCGGTGACGCTTGAACCCAGCCCTACTCCCCCACCGGATACACCCACGGCGGTGCAGGTATTTACGGGCGGCGCAACACTCACACCAAATCTGCCAGTGACCGCCACCATCCCACCGCTCACACTGGTTTTCCCGCCAACGGCAACCCCACTTCCATGTGTGCCGCGCGAAGACTGGACCGGCACCTACACCATTCAGGCTGGAGACACCCTCTTCGCGATTGCCAGCAACTTCGGGCTGACTACCGCCGAACTTCAGACTGCCAACTGCATTGATGATGCCAACAGCATCTTCGCAGGTGAGGACATCCGTATCCCACTGCAACCGTCGCCAACGCCTATATCGTAGGCTGACCGCATCTTTTAACACCCCTACTCACGTGGTATTCTATGATCGCTTCTGGGGATAGGTGTATTCATGGTTTTACGTCGATACATTTCACTACTGATATTCGTGTCTGTGCTTTTGCTGATTGCGGGTTGTGGAGCATTTTCCGCACCCACTGAAACCTCGACTGCTACCAGCACACCAACCAACACGGCGACAACAACCGCCTCACCAACCGTGACCAGCTCGCCAACCAGCTCGCCGACGGCCACGGATACCCCGACGATTACGCCCACAGCAACCCTTACCATCCCACCAACGCTGACGCCCACGCCCTCGCTAACGCCAAACGCCGTGCAAAGCTTTACCTACGATAACTGGGCGATTATTGATCTGCCGAATGACCTGCGCAATGGAATCAACACCCCTCTGGTCGCCTTTGTCAATTCGAACGACCGCGATGATGTAGGTGATGTGCGCACGCCTCAACCGGCGACAAATGTTGAAACACTCTATTTCGGCTCGGCCAATACACCTGGCGTGCGAACGACTATCCTTGAACTGGACTTCACCACAAATAGTCAGATATTCGTTTCGCCAAACGGGGCGGGTATCGCTTACTTCCGAGGGGAATCAGGCGGGTCTATGACCGGTCTATATGTGGTAGATGTTCCGAACGGCATCAGCGCCCGTGTCCTCCCGCTGGATTCACTGGTGCAACGCGGATTTTTCTCCCCCCCCCGTGTGGAGCGCTGACGGTTCACAAATGGCGATCTCGATAGCCACCGGTTACGCGATGGATATTTTCACGATCAACCGGGATGGTTCTGGTGGACGTAACTTAACCAACAGCGGTTCATACGATCTGTGGCCTGCGTGGTCACCGGATAATCGTTATTTGCTTTTTGTCTCGGACCGAGCGCGCTGTCCAAGTTGGATTCCCGGCGATCCCAACGCCTGTGATGCATTGGTGGACACTCCCCCCGATGGCGGCAATCTTTACGTGATTGATCTCGTTTCGTTAGAAATCACGCAAATTTCTGATGAGTGGATTACCGAACCACCACAGTGGGTTAATTCACGTTTTATCGCATTCAGCACTGGTGATCCCGCGTTTGGCGAAAGCCGACACCTCTGGTTGGGGGATGTCACCCGTGGTGACGCGCGCGAAGTGAGCTTGCCAGGAGAAGCAGCAGATGCGCTCTACCTCGCAGAAAGTTGGGCACCAGATGGCAGCGCGGTCGTCTTTCAACGTGTCTCCACAACCAACGAGATCGTCATGATGAGCGCCAATGGCGCGCTTATCGGGCGTACCGATGAATTGAATTTCGCACGGTTCGGCATGGCCGCAGGTTGGTCGCCGGATAGCCAGCGTGTGGCGATTGGTGGTGTACGGGGCCAGTGTCCTTATGGCTCACGCGTGGTCGATGATACCTTTACTTTCCTGGCGCGCGGCAATCCACCACCAAGCATGTGTAATCCGGCCTTCTCACCGGATGGCAGTCAGATCGCATTTACAGGTGTCACGACTGGCGTGGATGGACGTGTTGATGTTTATGTGACGAACAACAGTGGATTTGGTTCTGTTCGTCTCACAGGTGATCTACGGGGACAAATCACTTTACTGGGCTGGGTTGGCGGTTAGCGTGAACTATCCGCCTCGATCAAACCTTCATCTTCCAACTGACGCAGCAGATGCAGCGCATCGTTCTCGGCCACTTCGGCATCCAGGCCAAAATGCTCGACAATTGCATCGCGGATTTCACCAAGGGTGCGCGGTTGCTGGATCAAGTTCCAAACCAGTGCGGCCAGGGCATCAGCGTTGTAGTAACGATGGTTATTTCCATCAAACAGGACAAAACCATCCCGCAGTGAGTAGTTCGGCAGCATTGTATTTTGCATGTTGTTACGATTCTCCTTTTCGTGTTTCATGTTACTAAAATACAGGAATTGCATTACAAATTCCTAAAGTCAATTCTTCTACATTTTACGACAAATATTTGTGACTTTTGATAAGAAACGGGGTTGTTTTTGTTAAGGCATAGCCGATCATACATGAAAACGGTATATTGTACACAAATACCAATCCAATACTTAAGAAAGGAATCCTATGTCTCAACTAGCTGACCGGGTGGCGATTGTCACCGGGGGCAGTCGTGGCATTGGCCGCGCCATTGCCCTGGAACTTGCAAAGCGCGGTGCCAAAGTAGTCGTTAACTATAATGCCAGCGCGGATGCAGCGAACGCAGTTGTTGAGGAAATCAAAGCCGCGGGTGGCGATGCAACGGCAGTACAGGCGGATGTCAGCACTGAAGAAGGTGCCAATGCCCTTATTAAAGCTGGCAACGACACCTATGGCAAAATTGATATCCTGGTGAATAATGCCGGGACGACCCGCGACAATGTCATCATGATGATGAAAGCGGACGACTTCGACACCGTAATCCAAACCAATTTGCGCAGCACCTGGCTTTGCTCGAAGGCCGCAGTCAAGAGCATGATGCGCAAGCGCTATGGTCGTGTGATTAACATCACCAGCATCAGCGGCCTTCTGGGACAGGGCGGCCAGACCAATTATAGTGCGAGCAAAGCCGGTATTGTCGGCCTTACCAAAGCGCTTGCCAAAGAAGTTGGTGGGCGCAGTATCACCGTCAATGCTGTTGCACCCGGCTTTGTTGAAACCGACCTCACCCGCGATTTGCCGGAAGATCTCATCAAGCAGGTCACTGATTTTTCAGCATTGGGCCGGTTAGCAAGCCCCGAAGAAATCGCCTATGCGGTCGCTTTTCTGGCTTCTGATGAAGCCGCTGCCATCACCGGACAGGTCTTAACTGTGGATGCAGGCACCGCCATATAAAGCCGTCATGCTTTGTAGAATATACGAAGGATAACTATGAGCACGATCTTTTCAAAAATTATCGCCGGGGAGATTCCCGCAGAAATTATCTTTCAGGATGACCGGGTGACGGCTTTCAAAGACATTAACCCGCAGGCACCCGTCCACATCCTGATTGTTCCAAACAAGGAAATCCCCACCGTAAACGATGTTTCGCCGGAGGATGAAGCGGTGCTGGGGCATCTCTTTGTCGTCGCGCGACAGATTGCCGCTGAACAGGGAGTTGCTGAAAACGGCTACCGCCTGATCGTAAATTGTCTGGGCGACGCAGGTCAGGAAGTCTTTCACTTGCACATGCATCTGATGGGAGGCCGGAAGCTCGGCCCGATGCTCAGCCGCCGCGACTAGCTTATAGCGACAGGGCCTGCGCAATTGGCAGGCCCTGTTCGATTTAAACTCGATAAAGCTGGTTACTCGCTGGCCTCAACAGTGACTTCTGCGGTTGCTTCTTCCGTCGCCGCTTCTGTAACCTCAGCAGTCGCTTCCATAGTGGCTTCAACAGTAGCCTCAGCCGGGGCTTCTTCCGTCGCATCCAGGCTGGTATCTACTGGCGGCGCAGACGCCAGTGCTGCATCGATGGCTGCGTTAATGGCATCCAGAGTCTGGGTGACAATCTCGCCGTTCACCACCACAGTCGGTGTACCGCCAAACCCGGGCAGCATCTCCGCAGCCTGCTGTGCAGACAGGACCACATCATCTGGTCGATCACTCGCAAAGCAGCTATCCCAGGCACCTTTATCCAGGCCAAGGTTGACCACACCCGATTCCAGCCGGTTCCCGGCAAATGCCGTGTTCCCGTACAGGCTCTGCCAGCTAAACAGTATGCTGTGATAGGGCCAGAAGGCATCCTGTTCACCAGCACATATCGCTGCACGGCCCGCACCCAATCCATTGGCATAACCCCCTGTACCATATACCGGGACAAAGGTGAACTTGATCTCGCCAGCGCGAACACGATCCACAAGCGCAGGCATCACAGCATCGTGAAACTCCGCACAGTGGGGACAGTCAAAGCTGGAATATTCCACCACTTCGACAGGTGCATCCGTTTCTCCCAAGACAGGGTCTCCATTTTCATCTACTGATTGTGGAATGCCCTCGTATAGGGTCACTGCCTCTTCAGGAATTTCCGCCGCCGCAGGCTGATTCGCCAGAATCAAAAAAACGACGACCACAACCGCAATCACCGCGACAGCACCAATAATCAAGTACTGCTG
>JAIOHN010000615.1 GCA_019912985.1 Anaerolineae bacterium
TCCATCAACCGCCCGAACCGGTTATCTGCCTCAGCCGTGGCCTGAATTTCACCCAGTCTCTGATCAGCCCGCTCTAATTCCCCCTGCGCGATTAAGATACGTGCGAGAATCAGTTTCAGCGCTTCTACAGCGATAGCTGGCATGTGCGAATCAGGACCAACGTCGAGCACTGCTGTGAGTGAAGGCACCCATGCGGAAAGGCTGGCGACATCTCCCACTGCCAGTTGGACGGAAACTTGCCGGGTCATCAGGAAGAAATCTCGCCGCTGCAAACTTTGCTCCAGCGAATGAAGTACCGCCAGGGCTGCTTCTAAATCTCCCCTGGCTTGATGGAGACGTGCTTTCACGGTGTAGCCGGTGTAAAGGCCATCGAGCCCACCCTGACGGCATATTTCGATTCCCCGGGTAAGGTAGTCGTCAGCCTTCTCTAGATCATTCCATTCCAGATAAATACCAGCCAACCCGATGTGGCAAGGACCCGCTGGATAAAATACTTGCTGTTGATTGCCTCTCTCGATGATCAACTGGCAGTACCTGGCGGCTTCTTCCAGACGTCCATACTGACAAAGATCGAACGTCCTGACCATGGTGGTATTGGCGACGATGCCGTACTGGTCGGCTGCCTGTGCCAGACGAAAACATTCGACGTAGGCTGATTCGGATTTATCGATGTTGCCCTCCATCCCGTAGGCACGATAGAGCGCCGAAAAGAGGCTGATGCGTAATTGCATCTCATGGTCTGGAAGTTCATCCAGAATCTCCTGCGCGATCTGGATTGTCCGTGCAGTGTCTTGATGCGCCAGAAAGAGGCACAGATACACCATTGCTTCCAGGCGCAACCGGTCATTTTCAGGGGAGGGCGGCAGCGCCCGAATCATCCGCTCTTTTTCCAGCAGGGTTTGCTCAGACATATCCAGTGTCCCCTGGCTGAGTTCAATCAGCACCAGGTAGACTTCCAGGCGTGGATGCGCGCGAAAAGCTTCCTCTGGCAAGGCATCCAGCCATTTTTTGAGAAGATTGAACTGGCTGGTAAACATCATGATCTGGCCTGCTTGATCAACCAATATCGCGGCTTGCTCAGAATTCCCGGCTGCCAGCGCATGATGCACCGCCTCAGCATGAAATCCGTTTTGCTCGTACCAGTTTGAAGCACGGTTGTGCAATGTTGCGATGGTCTCTGCTGAGAGGCTCTGGCGGAGGCGGGCGTTCAGCAGGTCGGCAAACAGGTGATGGTAGCGGAACCACCGCCCCTCGTGATCCAGGGGGACAATAAAGGAATTCGTTCGATGCAGCGCGGTCAATATTGCCTGTCCATCCTGACAACCCGTGACCGCCTCACATAGCTCTGCGTTCAGATTTTCCAGCAGCGAGGTTTGCAACAGGAATAACTGCAAGTCTTCTGGTTGGTGCTGGAGGATTTCCTCAATCAAATACTCAGCGATATAGATGTGACTGCCGGTGAAAGCCTGGATAAAAGCGGTGGTGTCCCCGCGCCCTTGCATCGAGAGCGCGGCCAGTTGTAATCCTGCAATCCATCCTTCAGTCCGTTTTTCCAGGGCCGCGACATCTTCAATGGACAAATCCAATTCCATTGTTCGATTTAGAAACTCTCCCGCCTCTTCAATACTAAAGCGGAGATCATGCGCGCGGATTTCGACCAGTTGGTTCCGTGCTCGATAGCGTGCCAACGGCCAGGGCGGGTCAACCCTTGTGGACACCACAACCTGCAGCTTTTCGGGCAGATGCTCGATCAGAAATTGGCAGCCTGCGTGAATAGAAGGGTTCTGAATGTGGTGATAGTCGTCAAGAATCAGCACCAGATTGCGACGCAGACTCGCGAGATCATTAATCAGGATTGTTGGTACCGTGTCATCCGGCAACGATTGTGACGTGTGGATTAACGCTTCAGCGGTTTCAGCAAGGCCGGGCTCGACCGATTGGCAGGCGGCAATCAAATACCACCAAAAACGGGATGGCTCGTTGTCTCCTTCATCCAAAGATACCCAGGCCACAGGCTGCCGAAGCTGTGTGACAAACTCGCTGAGCAGCGTGGTTTTGCCAAACCCTGCCGGACCCGATAACAGCGAGAAGGTTCCAGAACGGTGCGCACCATTGAGTAATTTTTCGATCAGATGGGGACGTGCAATGGCATTTGTTCTTGCAGGTGGTGCGTAGAGTTTGGTGAAGAGAATGGGAACATCTAATAATTTTGGCTGCTTCACTTCCTGTCTGCCTTACGCTCGGCTTCTGCGGCCAAACCGCTTTGGATATAGTAGCTTAAACTACGTGAATCTCCCAATCAGTCTAACCTATGAAGACAGACTCGAACCGCAAAAGTTGGGCTGGAGAATGCCTCATCCGATTGATGCTCACAGTAGGAGATTAGTCTTAGTTGTCTTTGATAAACACGGCTAATTTGTGACAAAAACGCTCAGGACGCATTTAAGTTGATATAGGGACCCGGGAACATCTCAGTCTTAGTGAGCTCAGAGTAAGTGTAAGGCGTCAAAATCACCTTATCGTCAGATTACGAAAGGAGCTATGTATGGCTTTCACGGATCACAGCGATATCTTTGGCAGTATCCACGAAGAAGGCATTAACCGGATCGTGCGCCACATTATGCAGCAGAGACCTTCGCTGTTCAATTACGCCACCAGAGCCTTCCATGAGAACCCTGAACTATTTTGTGCGCGGATCGAAGCTGCACCGCTGGTAAAGGAGAAAGGGAATCCACTCTTCACCGAGCAGGAACCCCTCCCTATTCTTGGTGCGCCCATCCCGCTCGGCCTCAATTTCTGCCTGCAACTCACGGATGCAGAAATTGATTTCCACCCCACATCCAGCTTCGAATTACCTGAACAACTGGGCGGTAAGCTGGCCGAACAACGCTTCGCGCTTCGGGCGAAAGCCTGCGTTGGGATCGACTGCCCCTCAGAAGATCTCATTGACCAGTTGATCCCGATTATGGAGCGCCTGGTCGTTTCTAAAAAGCTGGGTGTCTACGAGCAGCTTAAAGAGTCTGAAGATAGCGAAAAAGCTTCCGCCTCATTAAGCGCAGGCACGCAAGATCGTGCTGCCAGGTTGATGGCCTCCAATTATGAGCTTCAATCGCGCTCCGCGATGCTCAGCAGTTATGCCATGTTCAACCAACCGACCTCGATTGCGCCGACGGCTGGGATTAGCGTGGATAGGGGTAATACCATCACCCTTCCAACCCGAAAGCTGATCTGCTTCTGCCTGGAGCTGTACGTTGTTGGGCATTTTGAATGGGGTACCGTGATCGATCCAAAGCAGCAATGGCTGAAGCCGCGCCTGGATGGCATCGAAATCGTTGACCTGCAACCCACGCCTATGGAAAATGCGATCGAATGTTATGCAGCCACCGTCATGCGCCTGGGGCTTCTGCCACGCCTGATCCTTCCTATGGAAGTGATGGTGCTCAATGTCACCGAGGTCCTGAAAAAACAGGGTCTTATCATCGGCAAGCAAATCACCCTCAGCCCCTCAGTCGTTCCAACCGATGTCCCCAACAACCCTGCCATCGAGGACGACATGGTAAAAGCCTTCATCAAATTGGCCGTCACCCCATAACGGAAGGAGAAGATGATGTCACACTTTACAGTTGCCGTTTCAGAGGCTACCGTCAAAACCGCCTTCGATGTTATGGTGGAAAGTATCAAATGGGAGAAGGCCGACTCGAAGGATTTCGGCGCGTTCTCCGCTGGTTACCAT
>JAIOHN010000062.1 GCA_019912985.1 Anaerolineae bacterium
GTGATTGGCAGCCTCACGCTGATTGCCGTCGGTCTGATCCTGATCCTGTTCCGTCGCCAGTTGATTGGCACCACGGTTCAATCAATCTGGAAATCCCTGTCGACGATCCTGATCCTGTGCGGCGTCATAGGCCTCGTCTCCATCACCAGTCTGGGCCTGTTGTGGACATCACAAACCGCAACGCCAGCATCTACAGAAACAACGACGGTGGCTCAAGTCAGTACGCAGTTCTTCACGGCTGTTGAGCCGACCATCACACCTGTACCGACCGTGACTATCCCAATCGAACCACCTGCGGAGGAGCCTGAACAGGCTGCTGCTGAAGTTGATGTCGATGTAGCGCTTGCCTCCTGGGCGGAGCAGTTCCGCAAACCGGAAGTGCCTGCCACACGGGTGGTTATCCCGGCACTGGGCATTGATACCGACCTGACCGAAGCACCGATTTCGGGCAACACCTGGGATGTCAACCGCTTCACCGATGAGATCGCGCACCTGGAAGGCACAGCGCATCTCGGGACAATGGGCAATGCAGTGCTGGCCGGGCATATCACGCACCAGGCCGGTTATGGGCCGTTCCAGCATCTCGACCAGATGGAGGAAGGCGACATCATCCTGGCTTATGGCGAAGGTGTGGAATATCGCTACATGGTGAAGATGATCCGCTATGCAGACCCCAGCGAAATTGAGTACACCCTCCCGCTGGAAGAGGATGGCAAATACATTACACTCATCACCTGCGCAGATTGGGACCAGAGTTCACGCCGCTATCTGCAACGGCTGATCGTGCGGGCAGAAGCCATCTCGTAGTGCAGCAAAGTAACTAAAAAAGAGGCAGGCCGGATCACCCGTCTGCCTCTTTTGATTCAAAGTCTGTGTTGTTACTCGGTGGGTGCTGCCTCGGTTTCGGCAGGAGCTGCCTGTTCCTGGGTGTCGACGAACCACGCCCACAGATGCGCGATCCCCTCATCCGAGAGGCGCGCAATAGGATAAGCGGGCATCTCCGCCGGGCCACGCCGAACGGTGATGATGAATTGCTCAAACGTCACATCGCGGTCAATTATCGAGACTTCCAAGGGGGACTCGCTGCCGTCAGCATTCGCGCCATGACATACATCGCAGCCCTGCTCAGTCCATAGAACCGCACCCTCTTCAACCACGCCAATCGAAGGATCAAGGTCTGTGGTGACCACTTCCTGACGCTGCGGCAAGGTGGTGATCGCCGTTTCCTCAAAGGTGACAAAGAAGATCAACCCACCGGTCAGGATGATTGTGACGATAACCGCGTAGGGCCAGAAGTACCGTTTCCGCCGGTTAATGACCTCGGGCGGATATTCAAATGCGACCTTACCCTCCTCGATGTCTTCCAGCTCTTGAGCGTGCTCTTCCTCCATCGCGTCACGTCTGATCTTGCCAGAAAACATGCTGCGATTAAAACGGCGAATATGCACGTTATACATATGCCATATGATGATGGACAGCACGGCCAGCAGCGCTTCATAACGATGCGCAGAGCGCGCCGCCGGGATAAATTCGCCGGGTAAGAAGCGGGTGGTCGCGATGGGATTCCACATCATGAAGCCCGTGATGACCATCAGGATGGTCCCCCAGACTACCGCAAAATACTCGACCTTTTCACCGAAGTTATAGCGCGGCATGTGCGGGTGTTCCCCGCGAAAGCCCAGGTTGTACATCACCCACTGCCAGGCATCCCGCACATCCCGAAGACCGGGCATGATTGACGCCTGACGCCCCAGAACAAACAGTTTATAGGTGATGATGCCCCCATGGTAGATGGCGGTCACCATCAGGACGGTCGCCAGCACCCGGTGGACGATACGAATACTTTCGACTCCGCCAAACAGTGCAATGATTGCCTGCGCCCAGGCCTGGTCGGAGAAGGTTTGTGCCAGGCCGGTGAGTCCCAGGCCGCTGAAGGTCACAATCAGTACGAGATGCTGCATCCGCTGCGATGGCGTAAAGCGGACGTAATCCTGAGTCTGTGTCGTTTGTATATTTTCCGCCATGCGCTTACCCTTGCTTACGTGCGTTACGAATACGCCGGTAAATATCGGTTAAAACCAGGAAGGCAAACCCGCCCAAAACCACCGGCAGCAGTATTTGATAGAACGTGTTGACGACAAACAGGAATGGATGTGATTCCAGTGTCGGCGGGAAATGCCCCACCCACGACGCCGGGAAATCTGCCGTTGCACCTGGGTGGCATCCCTGGCATGTGTCCAGCAGATTTTCACGGATCACATGGCTGTTCTCAGCATCTGCCCGCGCGATGTCATGCACCCCGTGGCAGTCATAACAGACCGCTTTATTCGAAGCGACATTCGGGTCCTGCTGCGCAAAAAGGGCCACCGTTTCGCCATGGAAATCCGTCAGATAACTGTCGAACACATTGGTGCTGATGTCGTACTGACGCATCATGTCTTCGTCGGCGTGACAGGTGGCGCAAAGCTCTGGTGAGCGATTGCGGAACAGTGCCGTCGTCGGATGCTGAATAGAGTGAACGCCATGGCAGTCGATACAGGTCGGCACGTTGGGATCACCCTCGAACAATGCCTCGCCATGCACACTACTCTCATACTGGTCGAAGATAATCTTATGACAGGTGCCGCAGGTCGTCGAAATTTTCGATCTCGGTTCATCGGGCGGGGTGATGTTGTGCGCACCATGGCAATCCACACAGGTGGCTGCGCGCAGATTTCCATCCGCCAGTGCCGTATAGTGAACATCATCCGCCAGATTTTGCGACTGCTCTTCATGACAACTGATACAGGCATTGGACTGGTTAATCCGGTATTCACGGATTCCAGCGGCTGGCGGGTCATCATGCGGGAACTTGTTCTCGCCGTGACAATCTGCACAGGCCAGCGCCCCATCAGGATTGCTGGTCCCGTGGACTGATGCCGCCAGCACCTCCAGATCAACCGCGACACTCACTGACGTGCCATCTTCTAGAGTGTATGTCTCCTGCGTGGTCGAGGTGTGACAGACGACGCAGAAGCTGTCATCGTTGGAGGGCGGCTCATCCTGGGCGATCACTACTGAAGTGCCCACACTCAGCAAAATGCCGAAGAGTGCCAGCACCACACCCATTACGCCCAGTACGGAGCAGGTTACGATCGCTTGCTTACGCCGGTTCATGAATTACTCCCCCGGAAAAAGAAGGCATACGCTCCCACGGCCAGAATACCTCCGCAAATTATCAGGAAAATCAGTGAAGCTGTTGTCAGCCCCTGTGGCTCGTTGACGGTGTCCTGAGCAACCAGAGGTACTTCTGTCGGCAAGTTGTCGACTAAAACTTCGGGCAGCACCAGCGGTGCCACATCCTGGCTTAAACCCAGTTCACGCTCAGCCGCGCTTAGCAGCTGGTTGGTGTAGGCATAGTTGTGGATGCCTGCACTCCCATCGCCTTCTACCATACTCACCGCTGCCTGGACCCATTCCGGCGAGTCATCGGTCAGCGCTCCATGGATGGTTTCCAGCCGGTCATGGGTGTTGGATTGAATGCTGTCGATGAGGTCCTGCATACCCTGTGCATTGACCAGATCACCATGACAGCCGGTGCAGCTATCCTGCACGGCTTCCACGTCCACCGCCGCGCCGGGCATGATCGGCTGCATCACATGGCTGGCACGAGTGGCGTCTTCGACCGGCACTTCGGGCATGTGGCAGGTCACGCAGCGCGGGCCTTCCGCCTCAGTGAAATGCACTCCAGGCACTGGCTCCACGTTCTCAACGACTGCCTGCCCTTCGAACATCTCCTGCACCGGATGATGGACACCCGTCACAGGTTGGCCGCTTTGATGGCAGGTTACACACAGGTTATAGGCTGCATCAGCAGCCGAGAGATCGGTTTCGCTGTGCGGTTGGTGACAGCTTGCACAGGTCACGCTGAACATCATGGCGCTGTCTACATCGCCTTCAGCTGCGGGCATCCCGGCAGCTTCAATCGCGTCTGCCAGACTCTGTGGCAGGATGGCCGTCTCTTCCAGTTTGCCTTCTTCCTGCAACCGGGCAATCCAGTATGGCAGCGTCTGTGGCAGGAATGGCTGGTCAGGGTCAATCACCGCCGGATCAATCCCCAGCGCGGTGATCGTTTCCGCCTGCAAATCCTCCCAGTCTGCTCGCCCGACATTATCCACATCCAGGTCGGCCTCGTCATAGTAGAGGATCTCCAGACGATCACGGTCATCCTCGGCTTCGAGCCTCGCCAGCACCCGTGCGGCATGGGCATAAGTCACATTGTGACAGGACATACACGCCGGTTGGAAGTATTCGCTTCCCTGAATAGCGGCAAATGCGCCTGTGTGACCGGATAAATTCCACTCATTGAACTGCATATTCGGATGTGAAGCCTGGCCGGTTGCCCACCAGTGGTCTGAGTCATCCGGTGGCACAAGCTCGAATACATCATCGGTCAGCAGCGCCCCACCCGGCAGATAGTCTTTCGGATATGGCAGGCCGCTGGTGGGATCGGTTCCCAAACTGTGACACTGGCCGCAGGTTCGCGCATCCAGGCCCATGTTGATTGACGCTTCAATGTCGGCACGATCTTCACTATCGGGAATCTCGCGAATGCGATCCACGATGTCAATGTGTTCGCTGCCTGGGCCGTGGCAAGTTTCACACAGGACACCATCTTCTTCCCAGGTGCCATCTTCCACATTCAGGCCAGTCGTATGACAGAAGGCGCAGTTTTGCACCCAATCATACGCCTCACCGGGCCATTCACTATCACGCTCATAGGGCTGCCACTCGCCTGTTACCGTGTTCCATTCAGCAGGCAGCACCTGGTATTCATCCTCGCCCACCTCGTACAGGTAGCGTTGGGCGTAAAGCCCGGCACCAATGGCATAACGAATATCTTCTAATGTAAAGGGCCGAGGCTCACCCTCATCGGGAAATTGCACCGTGCGTACATCCTCGCCGCTGTCAAAATCGGCCACGATGAAAGGCACATTATCCTCGTCCTCCGCATCAATTAATGCCAGACCATGCGGAGTCTCGGCATGGAAGCGAGCGATACTGCCGTGACAATCGCGACATTCACGCACGCCCATATATTCCCGTGGTTCCACCTCTCCTTCATCATCCTGCGCCAGGCTCACGCCGGGATTAATCAGCAGCACCAGGCCCAGAATAAGGAAAAGGCACCCTCCAAGGGATGAGATAAGCCACAAGTTTTTTCGCTGCATCACGTGTGCTGTTCTCTTTCTTTAAAAGGCTGCGGGAGACCTTATGATGATACCCCATTAAACCTTATTTTACTTATTGAAGGAATCTATGCTGTCTCAACATAGAGATCATCCAATAGATCCTCTGTTTCATCGAGGATGGTCTGTGTGTAGTTCGGGTTGTGTATCCCCCAGCTACCATCGGCTTCGATAAAGCTCAGCAGAGTCAGGATCTGGTCAGCCAACAGCTGCGCGTCGGTTTTCTCTTCCGCAACTGCATCCCAGTGTTCATCCTCGTAGACTCGCTGCACTTTATCCCGTATCTCCTCCACGAGATCCTGCGTTTCGGACTGGACATCTTTGATATAAAAGTAAAGGTCTTCCGGTGATGCCCCGCTTTGCTGTGTGTGACAGCCGGTGCAGGAATCCGGCTGGCCTTCCGCGTTTTCGGTCGGCAAAATCACCTGGAAGGTGTGTGTTGCAATCTGCCCGATTCCATCGCTCGACCCTGTTTCGACCATGTGGCACGAGGCACACACAGGGCCGTCTGTTTCGGCGAAATGCGGGCTGGGGTTTGCGTCCATCCCCAGGAAGGGACGGCCTTCAAACATCTCGCGCATGGCGTGATGTACAGTGGACCCAATCGAGATCACGGTGTCACCTTCAACATCGGTGTGACAGCCAATGCACAGATCATAGGACTCGCCAGCCAATTGATTTTCGACACCAGCGGAGCCATGCGGGTCATGACACTGAACGCAAGTCACGCCGAACTGCGCGTTTTCAACGGTCACTGCATCCTGCGGAAACAGGTTATCCTGATGCGAAAAATCGGTACTGTGACAGCTAATGCAAATCGCGTCACCGTGATCGCTTTCCTGAATCGTGCGGTTCGCCGTTGCGTGGGCCGAGCCTGACCATTCCAGATACTGCATCCGGTAATGCTTCGCTGTGCCATCCGGCCAGAAAAAGGGGTCGTCTGCCGTGCCAGTGGGTTCCACCCGGACAATCATCGTTTCATCCAACGGGCCGCCTACGACATAGCCTACCGGGTAGGCATGTTCACCATCTGGGCTGGTCCCCAGGCTGTGGCAAGAACCGCACAACGTGGCATCTACCGTCTCGACAATCTGCTGGCGCACCTGATAAATCGCTTCGTCCGTCGCGCCGATTTCCAGCGCCTCGGCGGCTTCCACATGCGCGCTGCCTGGGCCGTGACAGGCTTCGCAGGTGATGTTCAACTCGCTGTAGGTCAGTGATTCTACGTCAAAGCCGGTGGTGTGACAGCCTGCGCAATCTTTCAACCAGTCCTCGGGTTCCGCCTCGACCCACGCCTGATCCTCGATACTCCACTGACCGGGCAGCACCATCATGCCGTCTTCTGTCTGCATGATATAACGCTGACGATAGCGACTGCCCATTGTGTAGGCCACATCATTAAGCGTATAAGGCCGGGTTTCATTCCCTATTCTGGTCATGCGCATCCCATCGCCGCTGGCGAAATCGGCCAGCACTGCCGTTGGGTTCTCGACCGGGTTCTGAATCATTCGCGCATGGAGTGTGTTCGACCAATCGCGGTGAAAGCTGCTGTGGCATTTAAAGCAGGAATCAGACCCCACGTACTCAGCGTCTGCCGGTGGTGTTTCGGTCTGCGGCGCTGCCGGTTCACTGGCTTCCTGTGCGAGTACAGTAAGGGCGAAACCAAGCGTAAGCAACAGAATGCCCGTTATTAGCAGCAGTTGCATCGCTCTCATTTCACCCTCCTTTCCCACACATTATTGGCGGCAAACAGATAGAATTCCGCATGGTTTTAGTTTGACACGAATTATCGGGTCTGTAATCAATCCCAGGGATGATTCGCTATCGTTCAATGGAGTGATTGCCAAACCGCACGGAAAAAGGGTCACAGTGCCGGGCCATAAGCATCAGACGCCACATAGGGAACCGTGATTGCAATTCGCGTCCCTTTGCCTGGTTGGCTCTCAATGATGCACTCCCCGTTGAGCAATCCCGCCCGTTCACGCATAGTGGTCAGGCCCAGGCCGCCTTTGCCACCGTTGATGGATGCCAGGTCAAAACCGCGTCCATCATCCTCGATTGTCAGATTGATGTGATGGCCGTTGGTGAGTGATAAGCGGACATTGCTGGCATTGGCATGTTTGCAGATGTTATTCAGCGCTTCCTGAGCGATCCGGTAGACCGTGACACTCACAGTGCGGTCTGGTGTACGCGGTAATTCCACCAGGTGCAGATTGAGATCCCACTGGTGTGTACAGGCCAATTGATCGGCCATTTCGGAAATCGACTCGACCAAACCTAGATCATCGAGCGTGTTCGGGTGCAATCCTTCAATGATCTGCCGACCCTCGGTAATGGCATGGCTCAGGATGTCGCAGCCCTTTTGAAGCTGACTCAGGAATTCAGGATCATCGAGGTCTTCACGGGTTTGCAGCGTGGAAAAATACAGCCGCGCGCCTACCATCTGTTGAATCAAGCCATCATGCAGGTCGTAGGCGATGAATTTGCGTTCCTCTTCCTGCGCGTTAATCAGCTTGTTGATGAGAATACGCTTTTGATGGCGTTCCGCTTCCAGATCATCGGCCATTTTGTGAAACGCCAATGTCAAATCGCCCAGCTCATACAATGGCAGCGGGTGCGGTGCAGGTGGCAGCGTGCTGCCTCTAGCGAAATCTTCCGCCTTGCGCTTGAGATCGAGCAGCGGGCGCGTAATCTGCCCGCTGATGAGAAACGCCAGCACAAACGCCACGACCACCGCCAGGATAATCACCAGCACACTGGCCAGATAGAAGTTATCGACGGCGGCATAAAGATCGGCTTTGGGAATTTCACGGTACAAAATCCAGAAGCTGTCGGCTGAGCTGGCCGATGGGTAAATCCGACTGAACAGGTAGACACTGGAGGCAGTCTCGAAGGTGCCATTATTACTGCCCAGCAGATCATCCATGTTATCGGCAATGATCGCATCCGCTTCGTTGATGGTGCCTTCCAGGGCTCCGTTGTTCTCTTCCACAAAAGGGTAAAGCAGATGGTGGCCGTCCTGATTGACCAACCCCCAGGTATCACCGCTGCCGGTTAGGGGCATATTGCGCAGCATCCATGAGGCGAAAATATCGAATGTCAGGATGCCATCCTGATCTGGCAGCTTGACCGCATAGCGGAAAAGGGGCATCCCGCCACTTTCACCCGCCGTGTTGAGAAAAAAGAAGGACACAAACACGCGATTGTCATCCAGCGCCATTGTCCGCTGAAAGTAATTTTCATCGCTTAAATTGACATGGTCGGTTTCCGGCACGGCATAGACTGATGAGTCATCAGAGTTGATGCCGATGATTTCGTCGCCGCTGCCATCGACATAGCGAACGCGGAAGTACATGGTCTTGACGGAGGTAAAGACGAGAAAATCCCTCTCCGCCTCAGAGCGCCACAACGCGACTTCATTATCCGGGGCCTGTTCATCATGTGCCTGACGAAACTGGCGAAAACTGCGTAAGGCGCTGAGGTAGAAGGCATCACTCTGCACACGTTCCAGCGACAGCACGAAATTCTGTGCCTGGAGATGCACTTCGTACTGCGAGCGTTCCAGCGCCTCTTGCGTCAGGACCCGGCTGGTAAAAAACTGACCGTAGGCGGTCATCGCCAGCACGGGGATCAGCAGGCTCACCATGAAGGCCAGAATAAGAATGAAGCGGATATTTCGAAATCGCGTTCCCGTCTTGAACATCCTCTTTGCAATCTGTGATACAGATGAACTTTAGAGGGAACGCAATAGCCCCCTTCCCTCTAAAGCTGCTGTACCAATCCCATGCCCTCTGCTAAGTTGAAACTAACTGGCTTTCATTAAAGCGGCCAGTTCTTCCTTCAATCGGCGGCGCTCTTGTTTGTACTCCGCTGGTGAGATTTGCTTTTGTTGATACTGGTCATCCAGGTCGGCAATCGCTTTAATCAGCCCTTGAATCTGCTGTTGAGTGCTGATCACTGGCACCGCATCTGTGCGAGAACGGCGGCCTGAGACATACAATCCTATGGCGACCAACACCAGCACGATGCCCGCGCCAAGCAGAACATTGCCGATTGCGGTGCGGTCAATGACCACCGCCTGCGAAACCCGGTTGATGCTGTAAGAGACTGTGCCGCCATTATCAAAACCGATGTCGGTTCCGTATCCCTGGAAGCTGAAACCAGCCGCTTCCTGAACACCCAGGTCTGCACCGCCGGGAAGCTGTGCAGTGAGCTGGTCGCTATCCACGAACAGTTCAAACGATCCCTCATAGGGGTAAATGAACTGCTGGTTGAAGGTCGCAGAGTCAGTCAGCGGCAGCGTGTAGATCAGATGGAAGGTATGTTCTTCACCGGGCATGACCGGACGCGTATCATAAACCACCTGATCCGCCTCGCTATAAATGTAGCGTGTCGTGTCGTTCAGGCTGGAGAACTGCGCGCCTTCCGGTGCTGGCATAGCCACAGAAACGCTGTGTCCATTCTCGTCCTGCTGCATATACAGGCGGTCTGATGTGTTTGTCAGGGTGATCAACTGCATCAGCCGCATCCCATCATCTGCCACATCGACCTGGGAAAGAATCGAGCTGATCTGGATGATTGATGGGTCGTCCGTGATCTCATAAACCGTCACGTCAAGGTTCATATCCGGCGCTTCAGGATCGCCCATCAGGAATTCGCTGTTAAAGACATTATCCTGATATGGCATACTCACAAAGTAGGCTTTGCCCGCTTCAATCGGCACATCATTGAACTGGAAGCGCCCTTCAGCATCCGCCTGACCTTCAAAACTCTCCTCGTTGAATTCCGAATCGACCACCCGCAGCACCACAGGCATCTCATTCGGCAGCCCTGCCCCATCTGTCCCCTGGACCACCTGCCCGGTGATGATGCCGCGAATTTCATCCGGCGTCGTGGCATCAGCCACTTCCTGCGCTTCTTCGGTGCTGGCTGGCGCTTGCACCAGTGTCTCGGTGACACCTGATGAAATCTGGTAGACATACATCGCCACCGACCAGCGCTCCTGATCGCTCAGGCTGTTGGCAAAGGGCGGCATCAACGCATCAAGGTTGCCCTGCGTCACCTGCACATAGAAATCGGCGGGGGTTTTGCCCTCGGTCGCTGATGGGTCCGTGAAATCCGGAATCGACTGGATCTGGCCGCTCAGGACGAATTCGCCATCCCCTGCCCCCGTCTCACCGTGGCAGCGGGTGCAATTCTCCGCGTAAATCTGCGCGCCCAGGCTCAAATCCGGTTCAGTATCCGGCGGTTCCAGCGAGACCTGGTTGGTGGTATTGGCGGAAGGCGGCAAAGTAGACACAACCTCCGGCTCACCGGCCAGCCCGCCACAGGCAGACAGGAAGATCACCGAGAGTGCCAATAACATCCACAGTCGGGTGGGTCGATAATTATTCATATAGGTACTTTCTATAAGTTAAACGTTTTGTGCCTGACGGTAAGCTTTGATGGCCTGCTCAATCGCATCATCAAGCACCTGATCCGCATTGTCCGAAGTTGACTGACCGCGCTGCGGTTTCGACTTGACCTCGTTTTCCATGTCTGGCTCAAGCTGCTCCAGCAAAAGCATACCGCGTTCGGTCCAGTAGGCCCGCTCTTGCTGATAGGTATCCTCCGACAGCTTCCCGGTCTGGTAATCTTCATCCAGATCGCGGATCGTCGCCAGCACACGCTCATAAGTCGTGAGCAGCTCTTCACGGGCTTTCTCGAAAGCCAGTTCGCTGGCGGATACCGGCGTCCAGCGGCGGCGCAGGAACGGCAGTCCGATGCCAAACAGGGTTACCACCACCAGAATAACCGCACCGATCATTCCCTCAATGCTCATGCGCTACCCTCCGCAAGTAACCGGTCGATCACCGCACTGAGCTGATGCTCGGTCACACCGGCATAGATAAACTGGGCCACATTGCCCTGTTGATCGATCACAAATGTCTCAGGCACACCCTGGATGTTATAGTCCTCGGAGATGCGTGTCCCCAGGTCGGGCGCGTTGAGATAAGTAATGCCGAATTCATCCAGATACGCGATCGACTTGGGGCCGTTATCCGCGTAGGCGATGCCCAGAAAGACCACGTTCTGATTTTCATATTTCTCCCAGGCGCTTTGCAGCTCTGGGGCTTCATCGCGGCAGGGACCGCACCAGCTGGCCCAGAAGTTGATCACCACCACCTGCCCACGAAAATCGGAGAGCTGATGGGTTGCACCATCAAAGGTCGTGAATTCGAAATCCGGCGCTGGGCCGTGTTCCGGCTGTGTCTGGTTCTGCCGTGCCAGCGCCAGCGCGAAGATCACGCCGGCAACGACAATCGCTCCCAGCAGCATGATCGACCCCAGGCTCAGCCGGCGACGGCGCGGTTCAACCACTGGTTCTTCAATCTGGACATCGTCCTGGACGTGATCAATCATGATGTCTTACCCCGCAATATCCTGTTCCAACAGATCTTTGTAACGACTGCGCTTGCTATCAGCCTCGTCATCATCGCCCTGGTCCATCTCAGGCAGCCTTCTACGCCGTCGCAGCAGCACGTAAACGGCCACCACCGCCGCCAGCAGTGTGATCACCCAGGGCGTCACCAGTGAGAGATTTCGCAGCAGTGGGTCCTGTGGTGTGCCAACGACCCGCTCGCCAAAGCGCGAGATAAAGTCATCTGTAATTTGCTGTGAGGTCATCCCACGAGCAAGCATACCCCGGATTTCCTCGCGCCAATCCTGACAGGCGGCTGTCCCGCAGGCATCAAGCGGGATGTTCTCGCAAACCGGGCAGTAGAGATTGCTGGCAACCGCGTTGACATCATCATCAGTCACCGTGGTATCCTGCGCACTGGCTGGTACCACCACCAGCAGCAGTAATGCCATCACCAAAAGGAAATATCTCATGAGCGGACACTCCCTTTCGCCGGGATCAGGCCAGGACCCGTGCTGCGCATCCGGGCTTTTGCCCGTGCAGGCAGCACCGCATTGGGCCATGCCGCAATCAGCGTGCCGATAATCAGGATGATCCCGCCCCACCAGATGAGGTTGATCAGCGGGTTAATATACACTTTGAAAGTCGCGCTCTGGCTGCTGATGTCTTCCCAGCCGACCAGCAGCACGTAGAAGTCATTTTCCAATGTGCTGTAAGCCCCGGCAATCGTCATGGTGTTCATGTCATCGCCTTCAGGGAAGAAGTCACGGCGGGGGCGCAGCGTTGCCAGTTCGTGACCGTCGCGTGATACGGTCACGGTCGCCACATCCATGACACGGCCATCCGTGGTGATCTGGCCGGTATCCAGGCGATTGTAATGCATCTCGTAGCCGTTGAGTGAAAGCGTATCACCCACCGCCAGAGTCTGCTGGGTTTCAGCCTGGAATAAGGTGCTGCCAATCACGCCGATACCGATGACCGTCACGCCCAGGTGGATCATGTACCCACCGTAGCGCCGGGGGTTACGTGAGGCCAGCGCCCGCAGCGATCCCAGCGGCGATTCATTATGCGTCCGCTGTCGCGCGCGATAGCCACGGAATGTCTCGTGAATAGCGGTCCAGCCCGCCAGAACCACCACACCATAGCCTACCAGTGCACCAATGGTGTGAATGCCGGTCAGGTAAACCACGACCAGCGTCGCCACGGTCAACAGCGCGGGGATCAAGAGTGAGCGTCCCAGACGGGAAAGGGAAGATGCGCCCCAGGCTGAAACCGGTGCCACGCCCATTAAGACGTAAAGCAAGATAAACAGCGGTGGTGTAACCCGCTGGAAGTAATCTGTTCCTAGCGTGATGTTAGTATCGAGGAATAACTCGGAGACGATGGGTGCGCCAAAACTGCCCCAGAAAACCGCGACAAACAGCGCGACAAACACCAGATTATTGAGGACGAACAGCGACTCGCGGCTGAGTAAATTGGTGAAGCCATGTTCATCCTTGAGCATTCCCTGCCGCTGCCGCCATAAAATCAGCGCCACCGAGACAAACGTCACGGAGAACCAGAACAGGAACATCGGAAAACCGATGCTGCTGCGGGCGAAGCTGTGGACGCTCTCTACCAGACCGCTGCGCGTGGCAAACGTGCCGAAAATCACCGCCGAAAATGACCCGATAATCAGGAACATATTCCAGATTTTCAACATGCCGCGCTTTTCCTGAATCATGACACTGTGCAAAAA
>JAIOHN010000616.1 GCA_019912985.1 Anaerolineae bacterium
TGGAACTTGTCGGTTTTCACACAGCCCCAGTGGATGCAAAGGAGTAATATGTTATCGACAAAATCCGTTCTTGTCGTGGAGGACGATCCTGATGGGCAGGAATTGGTGGCGCGCATCCTGTTTCGTGCCAAAATACCGGTGGAAATTGCTGGAACAGCCGAGGACGCCCTGCAACTGTTGTCGCCAGATGAACATTTCGCGGTAGTGATTGATCTCGCTTTGCCCGGCATCGACGGATTCGAGCTGCTCAGTCGCATTCGGGAGAACGATTCACTCATGATGCTACCCTGCATTGCTATTACAGCATTTCATACCCCCTCCCTCAAACAGCGCGTCATAAACGAGGGCTTCAACGACTACTTTCCAAAGCCGCTTGACGACTCACGTTTTCTGCGAACTATGAAGGAAATTATCAGCAGCGTCAATTGACAACTGGCCCGGTGCAATCACAATTCGCCGGAGGAGTTGTCTGAAGGCGTAACTAACAAAAAGCTTCTCATGGATGCGATCGAGGCGATTTATCGTCTGTTCTGGCTACTGCCCACATCCGGGCTGATCTCACGGCGTTTATCAGTATAATTTCGCCTTCAACTTGATCTGCTCTCCATCCAAACGACAGAAGGTGAGACTATATGCCACTCCCCCAGGCTTTACGCTGGCTCAAGCACCAACTGAACCACTTTATTGAGCACATTGAGAACCGTCTCAGGCAGTTGACCAGACCATCTGGCAGCCGCAACCCGGCGACTGGCGCACTGACCGATCTCTCTCGCTCTAAACGTGATCTGATCGCCGAAAATGCTTTGCTACGTCAACAACTGATTGTGCTCAAGCGTCAAATTGAACGGCCCAGGCTGACCCACAAAGATCGCTGGCTTATGGTGCTCCTGGCAAGGCTCACCGTCGGCTGGAAACAGGCACTCTTCATCGTCCAGCCCGACACCTTGCTCAAATGGCATCGTCAGGGTTTTCGCCTCTTCTGGGGACACAAGTCCGGTCACAATCAGGCGCATCCCCAGACCCCCTTGCCTGAAGAAACTATCGACCTGATTAAAGAAATGGCGATCAACAACCGCCTCTGGGGTGCCGAGCGTATCCACGGTGAGTTGCTCAAATTGGGGTTGCACGCCAGCAAACGCACCATCCAAAAATACATGTCTCAAGCACGACGTGACTTGCCACCCAAAGCATCCAGCCAAACGTGGTCAACCTTCCTGACCAATCACGCCAGTGAAATCTGGGCCTGCGATATTCTTCAGACCTATGACCTGCTATTTCGTTCGATCTTCATCTTCTTCATCATCGAACTGAGATCACGTCGGATCGTGCATTTTGGCGTCACCCGCTCCCCTACTGACACCTGGCTCGCTCAGCAGTTACGCAATGCTACGCCTTTTGCTGAGGGGCCCCGCTTTCTGATCCGCGACAACGATCACAAGTTCGGCTCACATTTCCAGCAAGTCGCACTTGGCACAGACATCAAAGTCTTGCCTACTCCTATCGCCGCGCCCCGCGCCAATGCCTTCTGTGAACGTTTTCTCCGCAGCGTTCGCCATGAATGTCTCGATCATGTACTCATTCTCAGCGAGCGACATCTACGCAAAACCCTCGCTGAGTACCTTGATTACTTCAATCACGCCCGACCCCATCAGGGTATTGCTCAACAAATACCGGAATCTGATCCCGGCACAGGCTCATTATCTCTTCACGCTACAGTCACTTCCCGTTCGGTGCTCGCTGGCCTGCATCATGACTATCGCCGGGCTGCCTAATGCTCAGAATCCACCTCGGATCTGGCGGGTAGCCATTACAGGAGCTTACATGGCAGACGATTGGAAGGACCGTTGGGCCCGAATCGAGCATCGCTTTGTTTGTATCCTTCTTCACATTAAGGAAGCAGAGAACCTTCAACAATTAGGTGTTCTTTGCGTTATAGTCGAATATAGTTTGCGATCACGACGAGAATTGTGGTTCAATTGATATTGAAAACGCGCCCAGAGTGGATAGGGGGTGCATTATTTCAGCCATACTTACACCAGGCATCAGCCCAGCCAGATTGAAACAAATCGTAATATCTGATTCCGCCGCAAAATGCAGGGGTTTTTATATCGCGGGAGCGACCTTCCATTGATCCCGCACTAGCTACGAACCAAAAATCCCCTTGAATTCAAGGGGATTTCACCATTCGGGAGCGACGGGGGTCGATCCCTCACTGGCTACGCTATTCTCCCCCGAAAAACCGAGTATCAGCAGGTGGTCAAAGCACTTTTGGCGGTCGCCTGAGCCTCAATCAACCCGAAAATCTAATCACCTTCGTGGTCTTTCGACCCGCTCACGCCTGTTCCCAAAGATTGGCGTAGTACGTAGAGCATGTTCACCAAGAACTGCTCTGAACCCTCTTTCTTTATCATCTGGGCGGCTGCTCGCACCCAGGTCTCGTCATCGACGAGCGCCGGATACGGTCCCACCCCCGCATAGATCGGGTTGCACATCAGCGACCGCATCTTTTCAGCCGTCATCTCGCCAGCATCTCCGCTGGTGGCAAATTCGACATTCACTTTTGGCAGCGGCTTGTCGCCTTTGTTTGCTGGCCTTTTCCTCGGCTTCTTCACGTTCTTT